>JAEUJG010000172.1 GCA_016794765.1 Spirochaetaceae bacterium
GCGCCGCCGTTCCGGGCCAGGACCTCCGTCGGGCAGGAAGCCACGACGTCCCGCGCCGAGGCCTCGAGGAGGCGGCGGCGGTCGGCCGCGGCCTCGACGACGAGGAAGCGCCAGGCGCGCTGGTTACCCGAGCTCGGCGCCGCCAGGGCCGCGCCGAGGATGGCCTCGAGGTCGGCCTCGGGGATCGGCTCGGCGTGATAGCGCCGGATCGAACGGCGCGCCGCGATGGTCTCGAGCGTGCCCGCGACCTTTTCCATCATTCGTCTCCTTTCCGGAAGAGCTCGCCCGCCCGCCGGTACACCTTTTTGAGGGAAGACTCGAAGGCCCGGCGCTCCGCAGGCTCGAGGGCGTCGAGGGGGTCGCCGACGGAGCCGCCCGCCGCCAGGCCCGGGACGGCCGCGGCGTCGATCCGCGCCAGGATGGCGGCTCCGGGCTCCGCCAGCTCGAGGAGGACGGAGCGCCCGTCGGCCTCCGAGCGGCGCCGCGTGAGCCAGCCCCGCTTTTCGCAGTTGCGGACGATCACCGTCGCCGTCGGCCGGTCGCAGAAGAGGAGGCGGGCCGCCTCCGAAGGCGAAAGGCTCCCCTTCCCCTCCACCCAGCGGAGGAGGAAGAGCTGCTTCAGCGTGATGCCGAAGGGCTTGGCGTTCCGGGCGGCGAGGCGGCGGCGCGCCAGGAAAATGACGCCCATGCGGGTCACGGCATCCATGCGGCATCCATATTGATTAGAACTCTAACCATAGTACCTAAAGAACGCAAGCCATATTCGGCTTGCGTCTTCCATACCGGGCCGCGGCAAGGGAGCCCGCCCGGCAGGCTAGAGCTTCTCGAGCTGGACCCGCGCGGCGCGGAAGTCCTTGGGTTCCGGCGCCTCGAAGCGGAGCCGGACGCCGGTCATGGGGTGGGCGAACTCGAGGGAAAAGGCGTGGAGGGCGGTGCGGGACAGGAGGGGCCGCTCGCTCCACTCGTCGCCCTTCCACTTGCCCTTCACCTTGGAGAGGAGGAGGGGCTGGCCGTCGCCGTAGAGGGGGTCGCAGAGGCAGGCGTGGCCGAGGGCGGAAAGGTGGACGCGGATCTGGTGGGTGCGGCCGGTCTCGGGCCTGGCCTCCACGAGTGCGGCCGCGAAGCCGCCGCCGCCGCGATAGCGCTCGAGAACCGTGAAGGAGGTCTTCGAATCCTTGCCGTGGTGGCCGTCGATAACCGTCCGGTGGCGGCGGTCGCCGTCCACGTGGAGGGGGAGGTCGCAGCCGGTCTCCTCCCAGGCGGGAGAGCCCTTCACGATGGCGCGGTAGGTCTTCTTGACCGCGCCGGTGCCGAAGGCGCCGTTCAGGCGGCGGTGGGCCTCCGCGTTGCGGGCGAAGATGAGGAGGCCCGAGGTATCCTTGTCGAGACGGTGCACGACGAGGAGCTCGGCGCCCCGCGCGGGGTCGGCCGCGGCGGCGGGCGCCCCGTCCTCGACCTCGGCCTCGGGGTCGACGGCGGACGGCGAGGCGGCGGGCGCGGCTTCGGCGGCGCCCGGCCCAGCGGGGAGCGCCGCGGCGGGGACCGCGGGCACGACGCCCTTGGCGTAGCCCTTGGGCAGGGCGAGCCCGGCGGCGAGGGCCTTGCGGAGTTCGACCACGAGGGCCGGCACCTCGGGCTCGTAGCGGTCCGGCACGGAGAGGAGGCCGGCGGGCTTCTCGACGACGAGGATGTCGTCGTCGCAGTACTGAAGGGTAAAGGAATGGCGCATGTGCCAAAAGTATACAGGAAAAGGGCATCGTTCCGCAACGCGGGAGCGCGGGGTCCAGGCCGCCGCCGCGCGGCTTGCGGCGCCTTCCCCTCGTGGACTTCAGTCGCGGAGCTCCATCGCCCGGGCGTGCACCCGGGACAGCATCTCCCTGAAGACCCCTCTTTCGGCGGGATCGAGGACGGCGAGGGGGTCGCCGAGGCTTGCCGGCGAAACGGCCTGCGCGGCTTCGATCTTGTCGAGGAGCTCTTCGCCCTCGCCCGTGAGTTCAAGGCGGGAGGAGCGGCGGTCCGCGGAGGAGCGGCGGCGGCTCAGCCAGCCGGAGCGGACGCATTTTCGCGCCAGGAGGGTCATGCCGGGCCGGTCGCATTCGAGCTCCCGGGCCGCCTGGGAAGGGCTCAAGGGGCCCCGCCGCCTCGCGAGCAGGATCAGGTGGTACTGCATCAGCGTGATCTCGAAGGGCCGGACGCTCCGGGAGGCTTGGCGGCGGCGGGAGGCGGCGATCGACTCCATGAGGTCTATCTCGTCCATATGATTACCATAGTAACCATCTCCGATTTCTTTCGTAAGCCCTTGTCGCTCCGGCTCGCTTTTTTGTATCTTTCTTTCCGACCGCCGGAACATGAACGACAGTCCAGGTCACCAACATCCGGACGGTACCCGCAACCGGGGCCGCAAGGCCGCCTGCGCGACGGGCGCCGCGGAATAAGCTTTTTAGAAAGGGAGTACCAAGCTATGGCGAAACAGATCCTCTTCGGAGAGGACGCGAGGCGCAAGCTCCTCATCGGCGTCGAGACGATTTCCAAGGCCGTCAAGGTCACCCTCGGCCCCAAGGGCCGCAACGTCCTCCTCGACAAGAAGTTCGGGGCCCCCACCGTCACCAAGGACGGCGTGTCCGTGGCCAAGGAGGTCGAGCTCGAGGACCCCTATGAGAACATGGGCGCCCAGCTCCTCAAGGAAGTCGCGACCAAGACCAACGACGTCGCCGGCGACGGCACCACCACCGCCACCGTCCTCGCCTACGGCATCGTGAAGGAAGGCCTCAAGTCCGTCGCCGCCGGCATGGACCCCATGGGTCTCAAGCGCGGCATCGACAAGGCCGTCGAGATCGCCGTCGAGGAGATCAAGAAGAACTCCAAGGACATCAAGGAGAAGGAGGAGATCGCGGACGTCGCCTCCGTTTCCGCCAACAACGACAAGGAGATCGGCGACCAGATCGCCGACGCCATGGAGAAGGTCGGCAAGGACGGCGTCATCACGGTCGAGGAGTCCAAGACCATGGACACCACGATCGACTTCGTCGAGGGCATGCAGTTCGACCGCGGCTACTCCTCCCCCTACTTCGTGACGAACCGCGACACGATGACCGCCGTGCTCGAGAGCCCCTACATCCTCATCCACGACAAGAAGATCTCCAACATGAAGGATCTTCTCCCCGTGCTCGAGAAGATCGCCCAGCAGGGCAAGCCCCTCCTCATCATCGCCGAGGACCTCGAGGGCGAGGCCCTCGCCACCCTCGTCGTGAACCACCTCCGCGGCACCCTCACCGTCTGCGCCGTGAAGGCGCCCGGCTTCGGCGACCGCCGCAAGGCCATGCTCGAGGACATCGCGATCCTCACGGGCGGCGAGGTGATCTCCGAGGAGATCGGCCTCAAGCTCGAGAACACCGCCGTCGGCCAGCTCGGCACCGCCAAGACCGTGAAGGTGGACAAGGACAACACCACCATCATCAACGGCGCCGGCAAGCAGAAGGACATCCAGGACCGCATCGCCCAGATCAAGAAGCAGATCGAGGAGACCAGCTCCGACTACGACCGCGAGAAGCTCCAGGAGCGCCTCGCCAAGCTCGCCGGCGGCGTCGCCGTCATCAACGTCGGCGCGGCCACCGAGGTCGAGATGAAGGAGAAGAAGCACCGCGTCGAGGACGCCCTCTCCGCCACCCGCGCCGCGATCGAGGAAGGCATCGTCCCCGGCGGCGGTCTCGCCCTGATCCAGGCCGCCCAGGCCCTCGACAAGGCGGACCTCTCCAAGATGACCGACGACGAGAAGGTCGGCTTCAAGATCACCAAGCGCGCCCTCGAGGAGCCCATCCGCCAGATCGCCGAGAACGCCGGCGTGGACGGTTCCATCATCGCCGACAAGGCGAAGAACGAGAAGAAGGGCATCGGCTTCGACGCCGCCAAGATGGAGTGGGTCGACATGGTCAAGGCCGGCATCATCGATCCGGCCAAGGTCACGCGCTCCGCGCTCCAGAACGCGGCCTCCGTCGCGGCCCTCCTCCTCACCACCGAGTGCGCCATCACCGACATCCCCGAGCCCAAGTCCGCGGCCCCCGCCGGCGGCGGCGGCATGGGTGGCATGGGCGGCATGGGCGGCATGGACTACTAAGTCCGGCGACCATTCCGCGAATCCAAGGCCCCGCCGCAAGGCGGGGTCTTTTCATTGGCGGATGCCGCCCATGCCGCGGGAGGGGATCGACGAAGGCGCGCAGCGACTTCGTCGCCGCCAGGCACGCTCGCGTATCCTCGCGAGCGCGCCTGGCGCGGGATGGACTACTAAACCGCTCACACTACACGCCATCCAGGCCCTCGCCGCAAGGCGAGGGCTTTTTCATTGGCGCATGCCGCCCATGCCGCGGGTGGCGCGGCATGGATTACCAAACCCGGCTGCCGTTCTCCGAATCTTGGCCGCGCCCGCGAGCCGCGTCGAGGCCGCACGTGTTTCCGTGGACCGTCCTTTACTGCTATAGTGGACTCACGAGGGAGAACGCGAATGAAATCGAACGATACGGACAAGAAAGCCGACGATCTCGAGCGGATGTACGAACAGAGCTTTTCCGGCTTCGGCTTCTTCAAGCCCGGCCAGGCGATAGAGACCGAGGTCGTGTCGATCTCCAAGGACTCGGTCTTCCTGCAGGTCTCCGGGAAGAGCGAGGGCATCATCGCCCGCGAGGAGCTGACCGACGAGAAGGGCAACCTCTCCGTCAAGGTCGGGGACCGCATCCGGGCCTTCTTCCTCAAGGCCGAGGGCGGGGAGATGCGCTTCACCACGAGGATCTCGGGCAAGGAGGCGGGCGCCAGGATGCTCGTGCAGGCCTTCCGCGAAAAATCGCCGGTGGAGGGCCTCGTCGAAAAGGAGATCAAGGGCGGCTACGACGTCAAGATCGGCGAGTTCCGGGCCTTCTGCCCCTATTCCATGATGGGGGACCGGCGCTCGGAAGATCCCGCCGAGTACGTCGGCAAGCGCCTCCCCTTCAGGATCCAGGAATTCGGGGACAAGGGCCGGAGCATCCTCGTCTCGAACCGGGCCATCCACGAGGAAGCCCGCCAGAAGCGGCTCGAGGAGCTCAAGAAGTCCTTGAGCGAGGGCGCGGTCGTCAAAGGCAGGGTCGCGTCCATCCAGTCCTACGGCGCCTTCGTCGACTTAGGCGGCCTGCAAGCCCTCCTCCCCGTCTCCGAGATCAGCCGCTCGCGGGTGGAGGACATCCACGCCGTCCTGGAGGTCGGCCAGGAGATCGAGGCGGAGATCCTCAAGCTCGACTGGCAGGGCGAGCGCATCAGCCTCAGCATGAAGAGCCTTGTCGCCGATCCCTGGGACTCGGCGGCGGAGCGCTACCCGCTCGGATCGAAGCATGCGGGAAAGGTCGTGCGCCTCGCCGACTTCGGCGCCTTCGTCTCGCTGGAGCCCGGCGTCGACGGCCTCGTCCATGATTCCGAACTCGCGAAGGCCTCGGGCGAGGGCCCGCGGGGGGCTTTGAGCCTGAAGCTCGGCCAGGAGTTGTCCGTTGAGATCCTCGGCGTGGACCAGGACAGGAGGAGGATCTCCCTCAAGCCCGCCTCGTCCGCCGAGGAAGACGAGACGACCGCCAGGTACATGGGCGATTCGGGCGATTCCGACACCTACAACCCCTTCGCCGCGCTGCTCAAGAAATGATGAAAGGGGCCTGAGCCCACCGGCGCGCCAAGCCGCCGCGGCGATGAAACAGCCCCCCTCGCCAAGCCTTCGGGCTTGTCGGGGGGGCGCTCTTTTTGGGCGCCCGGACGGGTCGATCCTTATCCCGCAAGGGCGGGATTTTTCGCCATAACCGGCGGGGACCCCCATCCTGTCTTGACCGGCCAGACGGGATAAACAAAGATTAAGTCGCTCCAAGGTCTGCGCCCGTACGGCGCTTGTTCAAAGGAGAGATCCATGGAGAGAAGGCGCCAAGCCATCGGGTCCAGGACCCTGTCCGCGATTTTCCTCGCCCTCTTCACCCTTGGCGCGGCCTCCAGCCTCGGCGCCTTGGAACGAAAGACCTACACCATCCACATCGTCGTCGACGTCCTGAAGCCCAAATTCCAGGAAGTCGTGGACGGAATCAAGGCAACCCTGGACCGGGAACTCGCCGCCGCCGGAGCCAGCGCGACCTATACTGTCCACGACACCAGGACCGATCCCAAGACCGTGCCCGCCATCCTCGCCGCCCTCGAGGCGGCCAAGCCCGACCTGGTCTTCGCCGTCAACAATCCCGCCACCTTCGCGGACTCCAACATCAGCCTCAAGCTCGACCCGGCGCGATTCCGCGTGGTCTCCGAGAACTGCATTCCCCTGCAATCGGGCGTGGCCAAGAGCTTCGAGAGGCCGGGCGGGCACATCACGGGGGTCGGCGTCTTTGTCCGCATGAACTCCGTCCTCCGCCTGGCCAAGATGATCAGGCCGGAGTCGAAAAAGCTCGTGTTCTTCAGCTGGAGCGCGATGGGCAAGATCAACGAGTGGTTCCTCGCGGAGCTGACGCGCGCCTGCGCGGAGGAGGGCATCGAGCTGGCGCAGGTGAAGTACCTTTCCTCGGCCGAGGAGCAGTTCGCCTTCTACCTCGAATGCGACAAGCTGGGGCCCGAGTATTTTGGGTTCGGCGCCGTCTCCGTCTGGGTCAAGAAGGACGGAAGCTACGCCCCCATGGACGTGATCGAGAAGGAGTTCGTCCGCGATAATATCCGCCATTTTCCCCAATACTGCTATGACGAGGTCGGCGTCATGAACGGCGCTCCCGCGGGCGCATGCGTGATCTGGCGGGACCTGGGTGAGCAGATGGGAGAGAAGGGCCTCAAGATCCTGAACGGCGCCAAGCCCGGGGAGCTTCCCTGGGAATACCCGAGAAAGTACAACCTCCTCGTCAATCTCGCCGGCGCCAAGTCGATTGGCCTCGGCTTGCCCGACAACCTCATCCGCGCCGCCTATCGCGTCTATACCGACCTCGACGGCCGCTATATCGGAAGGGGCAATTGAGGCGGCTCTTCCGCCGGCTCGACCTCTCGCGCAAGCTCGGCTTGGTCTTCGTCGCGGCGGCCTTCCTCCCCTGTGCGGCCTCCCTCGCGGGCTCGCTCGCCCTCATTTCCGGACAGGAAAGCCTCCTCACGCGGGAAGTCCTCTGGGGCAGGCTCAGGCTGGCTTCCGGCCATTACGAGTCGAGCCGGGCCTCCCTCCGCCGTGACCTGGCCGCGGCCGCCAAGGACAATGCCGTCCTCGTCAACCTCGAACTCGACCTCGACATCGCCCTCACGGGCTACCTCGGGGAGCTCTCCCGCGCGCGCGGCTGGGACCGCGCCTGGGTCGCGGATGCGGAGGGACGCATACTCGCCGCCTGGAGCTCGCCCAGCCTCGGCCCGTCAGCCTTGCCCCTGGCCGGCCTCCCGGCAGGAGATCCCGGACCGGCGGGACGGGGCTCCGGCATCTTCGTCGAAGCGGGAAAGCGCCCGGCCCTCACGGGAAGGATGCCCCTCGAGGCGAGCGGCGGCCGGCTCCTCGGCTGGATCCTCGCCTCGGTGGACCTCGAGGCCTGGTGCGGGTCCGCCTCGCTCGCCGCGCGGACGCCGGTCTTTCTCCTCCTGGAGGACGGTTCCCTCGTCGCGCCGGAAGGCCTCGAGGTCGCCGGCCTTTCCGCGGTCGCCGCGACGGGATCCGTCGGCTCCGGGAGCCCCCGCGCCGCCGTCGCCGGCATCGGCGAGCGCGCCGCCGGGCGCGAACGACTGGAGATCCTTCCGGCGCGGATCGGGGGCCATGACTTTGTCCTTGGCCTCGCGGGCTACGGGGAAGGCGCCGCGATGGGCGCGAGGATCGGTGTCGCCTGGGCCCGGGAATCGGTCTCCGAGCTCCGCCGCGGCGGGATCGCCGTCCTCGCGGTTTCCGCGCTCGCGGCCCTCGCCGCGGCCGCGCTCGGCGGGGCCTATTTCGCGCGCCGCGCCTTCAAACCCCTTGGCGCCCTGGCCGAGGCCGCCCGGGAGATCGCCTCCGGCATCTACGGCCGAGAGGTCGCCACGACCTCCAAGGACGAGGTGGGCGACTTGGTCCGCGACTTCAACCACATGTCGCGCCGCCTCCTTGGGGAGGAAAGGACAAGGGAGGAGGCCGAGGCCGCCATGTCCGCCTCGCTGCACGAGAAGGAAGTCCTCCTCAAGGAAGTCCACCACCGCGTGAAGAACAACTTCCAGATAATCAACAGCCTTTTCGAGCTCCAGCTCGCGGACGAGGGCAACCCCGCCCTGGAGGAGGCCCTGCGCGACCCCAAGGCCCGCATCCACGCCATGGCCCTGGTCCACGACCGCCTTTACCAGAGCGGCGACTTCGCGTCCCTCGATTTCGGGGCCTACATCGAGGACCTGGCGGGTGACCTCTATTTCTCCTATGCCGTCGACCCTGCGAGGATCTCCATGCGGGTCGAGGCCGGCCACCTGAACCTCGACATCGACCGGGCCATTCCCTGCGGCCTCATCCTGAACGAGCTCATGACCAATGCCCTCAAGTATGCCTTCCCCGACCGGGAACGGAAGGGCAGGATCCTCGTCCGCCTGGACGAGGCCGACGGCCGGGTCATCCTCGAGGTCGAGGACGACGGCGTCGGCCTTCCCCCCGACCCCGCTGCCCTCCATGCCCAGGCGGGACACCGCGACGAGGTCACCGCCGGCCACGGCCTGTCCGACGCGATGTCGCCCATCGCGCCGATCGCCAAAGCGGCGCCCTCCCCCCGCGGACGTTCATCCCTCGGCCTGACCTTGGCGGATTCCCTCGCCCTCCAACTCCGCGGCGAGCTCCGCCTCTTCTCCGGTTCGGGACTCAGGGCCGTGCTCAGCTTTCCGAGGGCGAAGGCGGAATAGGGTCACCGGAGCGAAAAACCGGGCGGGGCGCAGGGCTCCATCATCGCCGCCAAGGTGGCAGGGGTCGACATTGCCGGGGCCGGCATCATCGATCCGGCCAAGGCCACGCGCTCCGCGCTCCGGAACGCGGCCTCCGTCGCCGCCCCTTCCCGGCGCCGAACTTGACATCGCCGGGGAAGGGGGCCATGGTGGTGGGGCATGAAGGCGAAGGACCGGATCGGGGACTACGTCCTCGAGGACAATCTCGGCAACGGGGAGACGGGCTCGACCTGGATCGCCCGCAAGGCCGCGCTCCCCGCGACGGCCGGGAGCGGCGATGTCGTACTCAAGATCTTCGATCTCGGCGCGGCGAGGGGCTGGTCCGGCTACGAGCTCTTCCTTCGCGAGATCGAGGCGCTCAAGACTTTCGAACATCCGGGCATCCCCCGCTTCCTCGACTACTTCGAGGACGGCGGTGACGGGGGCCGGCGCTTCGTCCTCGCGATGGAGCGGATGCGGGGGCGAAACCTCGAATCCCTGGCGACCGGCCGCCGCTTTTCCGAGCGCGAGGTGTCGGCCATCCTGGCCGGACTCGCCGACATCCTGGCCTACCTCTCCTCGCTTCGGCCGCCCGTGGTCCACCGCGACGTCAATCCCCGCAACGTCCTCCTTGATTCGGAGGGCGCCGTCGCCCTCGTAGACTTCTCGGGGGCCCAGAAAGCCGCGCTCCGCGGCGCGCGCCCGGGAGCCACGCTGATCGGGACGGCCGGCTACATTCCCCTCGAGCAGGTATCGGGCAGGGCTTCGGTGCGCTCTGACCGCTACGGGGCGGCGGCGACGGCCCTCGTCCTCCTCCCCCGCGCCAATCCCGCGGAGTTGCCCCAAAGGGTCCTCAACCCCGACCTGGCCGCCCTGCCCTCGCTTGGCCGCGGCCTGGGCGCGGTCCTCTCTTCCTGGATCGAGCCGGACGAAGTGAAGCGCGACCTCGAGCCGGGCCTGGCCGCGCGGATCCTGCGCGGCAGGGCCTCGATTCCGGCGTCGAGAGCCGGCGAAGCCGCGACGTCCGCGCCGAAGGGCGGCACGGCCGCCGCCGGCCTTCCCTCGAACAGCAGGGTGCGGATCGAGGAAAGGGAAAACGGGCTCCGGATTTCCATCCCGCCCCTGGGGCTCGGCGCGGCCGGAACCCTGGGCGCGGGAGGCTTCACCGTCCTCTGGCTGGGCTTTGTCGCCTTTTGGACCTTCGGCGCGGCGGCCATGGGAGCGCCGCTCTTCTTCGTCCTGTTCAGCCTTCCCTTCTGGGCTGTCGGGATAATCCTGGGCGGCACGATCCTCCGCGCCGCGCTCCTCCGCACGGAATTGACGCTTGACGCGAAGGCGGGGCTGACGGTCTCGCGCCGCCTCTTCGGCCTGGGCAGGGTCAGCGCCTGCCCTCCCGGCGACCTCGGCGACTGCGTCATCGTCAATTCCTCCGTCAGGATAGGAGGTAGGATCCAGCGGCAGCTCGCCATCGAAGCGGGGGCCGCTACCCTCAGGATAGGGACAGGCCTGACCGAACGCGAACTCAACGCGATCAGGGCCGGGATCGAGGCATGGCGCGGGGCGTCGCGTCGCGACGGCGGTACTACCCGGAAGTGAGTACGCCGCTCGGCGCGGCCATCACGCCGCCGGCGCTCCGCTACTTCGCCGCCCGGGACCGAAGGCCGGTCAGGTAGGCGAGCTTTTCGAGGTACAGGCCCCGGTTCTCGGCCAGGAAGTCCTTTTCGGAAAAGCCGGCGTAGGCGAAGGGCGCCGCGCCGCCCTCCTTTTTCATCTGGGCGACGATCTTGTCGGGCTTCGTGTCGCCGGAGACGGTGCCGAAGGCCACCTCGGGCAGGCGTCCCTTGGCCCAGCGAAGCCAGGACCTTACGGGCGGCGCCAGGCGCCAGGCCCAGACGGGCGTCAGGACGTAGACCCGGTCGTAGGCGGCGGGATCCCGGCTCGGCGTTTTGATGGGGCTGGCCTGCCCCGTGGAGGAG
>JAEUJG010000257.1 GCA_016794765.1 Spirochaetaceae bacterium
AGTCCATCGGCCTCTCCTACGAGAAGATCCTGATCACGCTGGTGCACATCCTCGACATCTCCTTCAAGGAGATCGAGAGCCACCGCGACACGACCGAGAACCGCAAGATCAACAAGCAGGTCCAGACCATCCTCTTCAACGAGGGCGCCCTGGAGGCCTTCATCGAGAATTCCGGCGCCGACACGGTCGAGCGCGTCTTCGCCCTCGTCTCCGACGTCAAGGACCTCGATCCCGCGATCAAGATGCGCCTGCGCCGCCAGATCATGGACAAGTGGCCCGAGTTCAAGTCCTCCGGCGAGGAGGAGAAGACGGTCGTCTCCCGCGGCCTCATGGTCACGGCCGACAAGTACGAGGAGAAGCAGCGCCTCCTCCAGGAGATCCTCGAGGTCGAGGTTCCCGCGAACCAGAAGGAAATCGCCTACGCCCTCTCCCTGGGCGACCTCCGGGAAAACGCCGAGTACAAGGCGGCCAAGGAGAAGCAGGACGAGCTCAACGCGAAGGTCGCGAAGCTCAAGAACGAGATCGAGCGCGCCCAGATCTTCGACAAGTCGACGCTGAACGCCTCCAAGATCGCCTTCGGCACCATCGCCGTCCTCCTCAACGAGCTGTCCGGCGAGAAGGAGACCTACACGATCCTCGGCCCCTGGGAGTCCGAGCCCTCGCAGAACGTGATCTCCTACCTCTCGCCCCTCGGCAAGAAGCTCCTCAACCACAAGCCCGGCGACAGCCTCTCCTTCCTGATCCACGAGCGCAAGTTCCAGTACCGGGTCGAGCGCATCGAGACCGCCAAGTTCTAGGAGAACGAAAAGGCATGCCCAACACAGAACAAAAAGGCGCCGCGGCCCGCCGGGCCGCGGTCATCGCCCTCTCCCTCGTACTCCTCCTCCTGCCCGCCGCCGCCTGGGGGGCGGGCTCGGCCCTGGCCGCCGAGGGCGAATCCGCGGACGTCGTGGTCCTCCTCGACGTCTCCCAGAGCGTTTTCCCCTACTTCCAGGAGATAACCGACTACGTCGTCGGGCCCGTCGTCAAGAACTTCCTGCGCCTCGGCGACACCTTCCACCTCCTCTCCTTCGGCGACAGCGCCCAGGTGGAAATCGCGCAACGCATCGCCGGGGAGCGCGACGTCAAGTCCGTGCTCGGCCGGCTCTACCTCCTCTACCCCCTCGCCAAGAGCACCGACCTCGTGTCGGCGCTGGGCTATCTCGACCAGTACGTCGCCGACCTGCCGACGAGCAGGCGCAAGGTGATCGTCGTCGTCACGGACGGCGTCCACAATCCCTCGGAGAAGAGCGCCTCCTACGGCCTCGCCCCCGAAGCGCTCCGCGAGGAGCTCGACAAGGCCGCCTCCAAGCTCCGCCGCGACGGCTGGCCCATCTACATCATCAAGGTCCCCTTCTCCGCCGACCGCGCGGCCGCCGAGACCGGCGCCAAGGCTCCGGTCGCCGGCGCCGTGGGCGCCGCCGGCGCGAAACCGGGCGCGGCTTCCACCGGTACCGCCGGCGCAGCCGGGACCGCGGGCGCCGCAGGCGCAGCCGGGACCGCGGGCGCCGCCGGCGCTTCCGCGCCGCCTGATTACCTGACGGGACTCGGCGACGCCCTCGGCGCCAAGGTGACGACCTACGACTCGGAAGGCAAGGCCGACCTCGTCGGCAAGAGCCTGGCCCTTCCGGAAATCGAATTCCCCGGTCCCCTGGGCAAGCGCGACTACGCCTTCAGCTTCCCCCTCAAGGTACGCAACCTCTCCGACGGCGACATGGGCCTCGAGCTCGAACGCGTCGTATCAGACGGCGCGGACCTCCTGGAGGAGAAGAGCTTCCTTTCCCTCGGGCCCGGCAAGAGCGGGTCCATGAGCGTTTCCGTCCGCCTCCCCGAAACCCTCGAACCGGGCCCGCTCTCCCTGCCCGTCGAGCTGTACTTCGCCGACGGACTCCGCTCGAGCCCCTCGAAAGGCAAGCTCGACCTGATCCTGGCGCCCAATCCCTTCCGCGCCTTTTTCCGCTCCGGAGCGAGGGTCCTGCTCTTCGCGGTCCTCCTCCTCGTCGGCCTCGGCGGCGTCGCCTTCGTGATCGCCCTGGCCCGCCGCGCGCCGCGCCGCGCCGCCGCCCCCGTGGTCGCGGCCGTCCGCGAGTCCGCCGAGCGGGAAGCCGCCGCCGGACGCGAGGCGCTCGCCGCCGCCAAACAGGCCCAAACCGCGGCCTTCGCCGCGGCCACGCCCGGCCGTGGCCCCGCCATGCAGCAAGGAAGCGGCCCGACCGCCACGGCCGCAGGCGCACAGGCCCTGCCGGCCCGCGAGCCCGTCTCCGAGCGGAAGCCTTCCGTCGCGGCGGAGCTCCGTGCCGCCCAGGCCTTCCCCGCCCCCGCCTACGGCGCCTCCTCCGCCCCGGTTGCAGGAACCAAGGGCGCCGCCGCCTCGCCGGCAACGGGCCTCTCCTCCGCGACGGCGACGCCGGCAGCCAAGCGCGGCGAAGCCGCGGCCGCCGCCGCGCAACCCGCCGCCGGCTATCGCGCCAAGATCGCCCGGCCCGGCAGCGCCTCCATCGAACTCCGCGTCGAAGACCAGAATCCGCACATCGGCCAGAGGAACGTCCACCTCCTCCACGCCGGATCCTCCAAGACGATCGGCGGCGGCAAGAGCGATTTCCTCGTCTTCCTCGTGCCCCTGCCGCAGCACGCGGCGGAACTCCACTTCGACGGCGAGACCTGCGTGTTCGTGCCGCTGAAGCCCGAGTTCTTCCCCGAGCTCGACGGCCCGCTCTCCGACTGCCTCGGCAAGGAGATCGTCATGGTCTCCAAGCGAGGCTTCCGGCTGAAACTCCGCTTCCACCGCTACGAGAAGCCCGCCGACCGGATCAACCGCCTCCTGCACTGCATCGAGACTCCCGGCCTCTTCGCCGAACTCGATCCCTGACATTCCCCCGAAACGCCGTGACGCCGCGATGAAGCGGCGCCCGGCGCCGCGGCAAGATAGTTAACTAAGGCCCCCCATCGGGGCCTTCTTTTTTCTTGGCGGGATTGCGGGCGCCCGTTTCCGCGGCGGCGACATGGCCAGGGTTCCGCCCGCGGCGAGGAGGGAGGGCCAGGGCCGGCTAGGGCCGGCCGCGGAGAAGCGGCTTCCGTTCAGGCCGGGAGGCCGGGCTAGAAGGCGGCGAGGATCTCCGCGGCCCGCTTGCGCATCGCCTCGGACGGATCCTTTTCGGCGATCGCGGCGAGATCGGCGCGGATGTCGGGGGCCTTGGTTTTCTTGGCCCACTCGAGGCCGCCGAGCCTGATGAGGTAGTCCTTGTCGGCCAGGAGGACGCGGGCGAGGGGCGCCGCCCGCGTGGCGTCGGCGGCCTGCGCGACCTCCCGCGCCAGCGCGGTGTAGAAACTCCGCTCCTTTTCCTTGGACTCGAGGGCGAGGCGCTCGGCCAGGGCCGAAATGGAGGAGGGATCCTTCCTGGCGAGGAGACCGAAGGAAATGACCCGGGACGCCGTTTCGGCCTTGGGATCCTCGAAGGTTTTCCTGAGGAAGGAGAAGGCCTCCGCCCCGCCGATCTCCGCGAGGGCGCGGAGGGCCTCCGCCTTGACCGCCTTTTCCGGGTCCTTGGCCGCCTTGTAGGAGAGGATGGGCACCGCCGCTTCGAGCCGCCGCTTGCCGGCGGCCTTGCAGGCCGCGAGCCTCGACTTCACGAAGGAGTCGCGGAAGGCCTCGAGGAGGGCGGCTTCGGCCTCGGCCGTCTTGAAGGTGGAAAGCGCCTCCACGGCCGCGGCGCGCACGTTGGGATCCTCCGCGTTGGCCGCCTTTATCACGCTCGCCAGGCCGCGGAGGTCGCCGATCTTTCCGAGGGCCTCGACGGCGTACATGCGGTTGATCATGCCCTGCTCGCCGCTCGCGGCGATCTCCGCCAGGCGCTCCACCGCCTCGCTCGAGCCGATGTCGCCGAGGGCGCGGATCGCCGACTGGCGGAGCGCCTCGGAGGGAGCGTCGCCCTTGAGCCATTCCAGGAGGAGCTTTTCCTCCTCGGGGCCGCCGGCGCGGCCGAGGAGCTGGATGAGGCCGGGGAGGAGCGTCTTGTCGTCCTCCTCGATGATCTTGGGGGCGAGGGCCAAGGCGCGCTTGGACTTGACCGCGGCGAGATAGGCGAGCGAGGCGGCTACGAGGCTTGGCTCCTCGAGATCGCGGTTTTCGACGATGTTGAAGGCGGGAGTCTCCGCTCCGGCCCACTCGAGGGCGCGGAAAAGCTCGAGGACGCCGACACGGAGCTTCGGGCTTCTCGAGGCGAGGAAGAGGTCGAGGAGCTCCGGATTGAAGGCGTTTTCCTTCTCGGTCGCGAGGGTCTTGAGAAGCTCGGAGATCTCCGCGTCGATGCCGTAGCGGATCGTGTCGCGGCGCTTCTTGGCGCGCTCCGCCTCGGTTTCGACTACGGGCTCCTTGGTCGGCTTGGCGGCCGCGGGCGCCGCTGAAGGCGCCGCGGGGGACGTTCCCGGCGTTTGCGCCGCGCCGGGACCGGAGAGGGACAGGGCGACGACGGCCGCCAGGACGATGGATTTCGCTCTCATAGTTCCCCCTTTGATTTGAGGCGCCGGGCGCCCGCGAAGCCGCGTTTCCAATAGGCCTCCTCCACGCTGGAGACGATGACGCCCCGGCGCGGTCCCCGCGAGGCCGCGTGGATGAAGTAGCTGGAGGAGAGGGCGATGCCGACATGGTCGATCCGCCCGCCTCGCTTGAAGAGAAGGAGGTCGCCGGGACGGCGGGGGCCGGGGGCCTCCTCGCCGAGAAGGGCGAAGGCCTCGCTGCGCCGGGGCGCCTCGGCGAGGAGGCCGGCGGCCTCCAGGACGGCGCCGACGAAGCCCGAGCAATCCACGCCCTTGCGGCTCTGGCCGCCGTAGGCATAGGGCGTCCCGAGCCAGCGCAAGGCCTCGGCGACGAGCCGCCCTTCCCTCTCGACGAGGGCCGAGGAGCTCGCGGCGAGGGGCGCGGACACCGAGCCCGCGGTCGCGGCCGCGGAAAGGAAGAGCGCGGCCAGGGCCGCTGTCCTTTTCAGGATCGCGAGTCCCCGTCCGCGCCTCCCCTCGGCGCGGCGGCGCGGGTCGGCCACGTCAGTCCCCGCCCGAGCGGTAGGCGGCGAGGAAGTCGCGCTTGAAGGAAACGAAGTCGCCATTCTCGATACTATATCGGATCTTCCGCACGAGATCGTTCAGGAAAAAGAGATTGTGGTAGGTGCCGAGCATCGCGTAGAGGATTTCCTGGTTCTTGAAGAGGTGGCGGAGATAGGCGCGCGAGTAGTTCCGGCAGACCTTGCAGGAGCAATGCGGATCGAGGGCGCCGAAGTCGCGCTCGTAGCGCGCCTTCTTGATCGTGAGGGGGCCGCGGGCGGTGAAGAGGAGGCCGTTGCGCGCCGTCCGCGTCGGGAAGACGCAGTCGAAGAGGTCGATGCCGTGCTCCACCGCGTCGAGGATGTACTCCGGCGTGCCGATGCCCATGAGATAGCGCGGCTTGTCCTCCGGCAGGAGCCCTCCCGAGAAGGCGAGGAACTCCTGGAAAACCTCGTAGGGCTCGCCGACGGAGAGGCCGCCGAGCGCGACGCCGGGAAGGTCGAAGGAGAGGATCTCCT
>JAEUJG010000082.1 GCA_016794765.1 Spirochaetaceae bacterium
CGCCGATGACCTCGGAGACGGCGGGGACCGAGCCCTTCTTGAAGCCGGAACCCGCGGCGTGCTTGAAGCGGAAGAGCTTGCGGTACTCGTCCGGGGTCACGAAGGTGATCGCGGTGCCGGCGTTGCCGGCGCGGCCGGTGCGGCCGACGCGGTGCACGTAGGCCGCCGGGTCGTGCGGCAGGGTCCAGTTGACGACGTGCGATATGCGCTCGACGTCGATGCCGCGGGCGGCGACGTCGGTGGCGACGAGGATGCGCACGCGGCGCTCGCGGAAGCGGGCGAGGATCCGCTCGCGGCGGTCCTGCGTGATGTCGCCGTGGAGGGCCTCGGACTCGTAGCCGCGCTCCTCGAGGGACTTGGAGATGCGGTCGGCCTCGATCCTCGTCGCGGTGAAGACGATGCCGAAGAAGTCCTCCTCCGCGTCGATGATACGGCAGAGGGCCTCCAGGCGGTCGCCGTCGCGGACCTCGAGCCAGACCTGCTCGGCGAGCTCGGTCGCCACGGCCTCGGTCTCGTCCTCGACGATCTCGTACTTGCCGAGGCGGCGCTTGGCGACGTGGACGATGCCGGCGGGCATGGTGGCGGAGAAGAGGATGACGCGGCGGTCGGGGCCGCACTTCTCCATGATCGTCTCGATATCCTCGATGAAGCCCATGTCCAGCATCTCGTCGGCCTCGTCGAGGACGAGGAAGCGGAGGGCCGAAAGGTCGAGGGTGCCGCGCTCGAGGTGGTCGAGGACGCGGCCGGGGGTGCCGACGACGATGTCCACGCCGGCGCCGAGGCGCCTGAGCTGCTCGCCCATGGAGGCGCCGCCGTAGACGGGCGCGACCCGGGGGCGGTCGCCGGAGCGCAGGGAGAGGATCTCGCCGGAGACT
This sequence comes from Spirochaetaceae bacterium, assembly GCA_016794765.1. GTDB lineage: Bacteria > Spirochaetota > Spirochaetia > Treponematales > Rectinemataceae > JAEUJG01. The sequence continues at coordinate 876 of JAEUJG010000082.1, forward strand.
TGGAGGGCGAGCTCGCGGGTCGGGACGAGGATGAGGGCGCCGACCTTGCCGGTCGGAGTGGAGAGGCGCTCGACGAGGGGCAGGCCGAAGGCGGCCGTCTTGCCGGTGCCGGTGCGGGCCCGGGCGATGAGGTCGGGGCCGTCCGCGAGGAGACGGGGGATGGTGAGGGCCTGGATCGGGGTGGGTTCCTCGAAACCCTTCCGCGCGATGGCGGCGAGGGTGACGGGGCCGAGGCCGAGACTTTCGAAGGTGACGCTTTCCATGGACTTCCTTGGGGCCGCCCCGCTTGCCGGGGGCTGGCCAGAGGCCGCTATCGGGGCCGATTCGAGCCGAGGCTTCCCTCTACATGGGGAAATTCCGGCGAATATTCGTAGCCCCGCGGAAGGAAAGCCGCGTAGGATTCTGCCTGTTCAGTAGGTGCACAACAGAAGGGTGGCTCAAAGGGCGCGGAGGCTTCGTGTAGGTCGATCATACCTCGCAAGCCGCCTCAATGCCTAGGGCTCCGCGGCGGTATTCAGCAAGGGATGGAAACGGGCGCGGCGGAACGCGCCGGGCGCGAAGGCAAGGGGGCGGAACCACGGCCCGGAGACGGCACGGAATCGGCACGGCGGGGGCCACGCCGAGCCATCCCCCGCATTGTCCCGCCGCCCAAAGGATGCTAGGCTCCCCGGGAACGGGGCCGGCCGACCGGCCAAGAGCCAGCACAAGGAGCATCGCGATGAGGAGTTTCGGCAGCGACAACAATTCGGGAGCCTCGAGCGAGGTCCTCGCGGCGCTCGCCGCGGCCAACGTGGACCACGCCATCGGCTACGGCGACGATCCCTGGACCGCGCGGACGCGGGAGCTTTTCGCCGAGGAATTCGGTCCCGGCGCCGAGGCCTTCCTCGTCCTCAACGGGACGGGCGCGAACGTCCTGGCCCTCTCGCTCGCCGCCGGGCCCGCCACCTGCGTCCTCTGCGGCGAAGGCGCCCACATCGACGTGGACGAGACCGGGGCGCCCGAAGCCGCCGGCATCAAGGTCCTGCCCCTGGAATCCCGGCGCGGCAAGGTCCTGCCCGAAGCCCTCCGCGAGGCGCTCGGCGCCATCGGCACCGTCCACTCGGCCCAGCCCTCCTGCCTCTCGATCTCCCAGCCGACGGAACTCGGCGCGGTCTACGCGAAGGCGGAGATCGAGGAACTCGCGCGCATCGCCCACGAGGCGGGCATCCTCGTCCACATGGACGGGGCGCGGATAGCCAACGCGGCCGTCGCCCTCGGCCTTCCCTTCCGCGCCTTCACCGTCGACGCCGGCGTCGACCTCCTCTCCTTCGGGGGCACGAAGAACGGCATCCTCTTCGGCGAGGCCCTGCTCGTCTTCCGGCCCGAGCTCGCAAAGCGGGCGCCCTATCTCCGCAAGGCCCGCCTCCAGCTCGCCTCCAAGATGCGCTTCATCGCGGCGCAATACGAGGCCTACCTCCGGGGCGGCCTCTGGCGGCGCAACGCGGAAGCGGCCAACGCGGCCGCCGCCCGCCTCGCCGGCCTGGCGCGCGGCATCCCCGGCGTCGAGCTCGTCGGCGAGGTCGAGACGAACGCCCTCTTCGCCCGCCTTGATCCGGCGGCGGCGGAGCGCCTCAGGGCCGAGTACTTCTTCTACGACTGGGAAGGCGGACTGGTCCGCTGGATGACGAGCTTCGACACGACGGAAGCGGACATCCAGGGCTTCGCCGCCGCGCTTGCGCGGGCGCTTGCGCGGGGACCCGCGGAGGCGCGCGCCTAGACCGCCGGCCGGCTATGCCGCCGGCCCGCCTCGCCCACAGGCCCGCCGGGCCGCTTGTCCCGCGGCCGAGGGACCCGCGGGTCGGGCGGCTCCGGATCCAGCCGCCGAGGGACCCGCGCCGGCGGCTCCCTCGTTCCCGGCCTCGATTCCCTCGGCGTCGAACTCGAGAACCAGACTGGCGCCTTCCGCGTTCGATACGACAAGCGAACCGCGGAGCTGGCTGGCGAGGCTGTCCATGAGGAGAAAGCCGAGGCCGGATTCGGACTCGCCGTCCGAGTCGGCCGAAAGCGTCGCGCCGGCCCCGCCGGGGCCGCCCCGGCGCCGCTCCAAAAACTCCGCGGGAAAACCGGGTCCCCGGTCCCGGATCTCGAGCCGCACGAGGGAGCCCGAGGAGCCCAGCCGCACCGTGATCCGGTCGGAGCCGGAGGAGGACGCTCCGTACTTGAAGGCGTTGGTCAGCGCCTCGTTGAGGAAGAGGCCGCAGGGTATGGCCTGGTCGAGGCCGAGCCGAAGGTGGTCGAGCTCGAGGTCGACCCGGAACCCGCGGCCCGCGGCGGAGGCCGCCGAGGAGACGAGCCTTTCGGCATAGGCCGAAAAATCGACCGCGGAAAAATCGCCGCTCTCGTAGAGCAGTTCGTGCACCGCCGCCATGCTGCGGATGCGCGCGACCCCGTCGGAAAGGCAGGCGAGGCAGGATTCCTCCTGCTTGGTCCGTATCTGCAGGTTCATGAGCGAGGAGACGATCTGGAGGTTGTTCTTCACGCGATGGTGGATCTCGCCGAGGAGGACGCGCTTCTCGGCGTTTTCCCGGGCGAGGGCCTCGGCGGTAAGCCGTTCCTCCGCCTCGAAGGCGGCGAGCCGTTCGGTCATGCGGTTGAAGTCCGCGAGGAGGCGCCGCGCCTCGGTATCGCGCCCGAGCCCCTCCAGGCCGAGGGGCGGCGGAACCTGCCCCCGCTCGCCCGAGGCGGCGAAGCCTCCGAAGGCGGCGCGTAGCCTGCCGTAGGCGTTGAAGAAGGGGAGCAGGGCGGCGGCGAAGACAGCGAGGAGGAGGCAGACGATGCCGGCGCCGAGTGCGAGGACGGGGGCCGAACGGCGGGCCACCAGGGCGCCGAGCTCGTCGACGTAAAAGCCCGTGCCCACATAGACCCCGAGGGGCTCGAGGGGGAGGACGTAGGAAATCTTGGCCTGTTCACGCTGGAGCCCGGGCTCGGTTCCGTCGCCGCCCGATGGGCCGTCCGGCGGCGGCCGATGCCGATAGGCGACGAAGCCCCCACCGGCGCGGGCCGCCGCGACGAGCTCCCGGATCGGATAGCCTCCCGCGGAATCGCGCATGTCCCACTGGTCGCTGCCCTCGAGGTTCGGCTCAAAGGGCTGGACGAGCATGCGCCCGCGATAGTCGCTCATGAACAGGTAGTTGCGCGTCGCCTCGTCGTCGTAAACGAAGGTCGCGAGGAGGGCCCTGGCCTCCGCGATGGCGGCATCGCGGGAGAGGGCGCCGCGGCGCTCCCTCTCGAGGATAGGCTCCAAGGCGCGGACGGCGATCGTCACCAAACGCCGGGATTCGGCCTTCTTGGCTTCGATGAGGCTGTCCCGGTAGGAGGCGGCGAAAAAAAGAAACAGCGCGAGACAGCCGAGCAGGGAGAGCGTCAGGAACAGCGCGAGCCGAAAACGCAGCTTGGAGGCGAATTTTACGGTGGTCGGCGAGGTTTCGGAGCTCATCTCGGGGTGGTCTCCACGGTTGTCCAGACTATTCTCGAATGTAGTTCTCATATCTCGACTTTGTTCAATATAGCCGAGTCGAACAAAATGTCAATCTTATCTTTTTTGTGCCCAAAGCCTCAGCCGGACAACGAGTAAGCCGTCCGCGGCGCGCTTTTGACAAAGGCCAAGGCCTCCACTAGAGTTAGCATGTCCAGTTCGGATCGGATCGGGGCAAAAGCAGGTCGCGAGGCCCTCCGCCTCCGGGCTTTCAGCCTCTCGGCACCACAGAAAGGAGCGCGGCATGAAACGCGGCTTTTCCATCACTGCTCGCTTGATATTGTTCATCTCCGCGGTGTTCGTCTTGGTCTTGGGCATCACCGCGACCATCATTTTCTTCACCTTCCGGCAGACGCTCGACCAGGACCTCGAGTCGAACGCCGCCACGACGACGGCCCTCCTCCGGCAGGAGATCGTCTCGTGGATCAACATCAAGAACGGCGGCATCGCCTCGATGGCCGCGTCCGGCGCGGTCATCTATCCCGAATTTGAAAAGCTCAGGTCAACCTACAAGCTCGCCGTGGCCGCGGACAAGGACCTGACCGACATGTACTTCTTCGAGGCGAAGCCCTACAAGGAAGGCGGCAAGACCATCGTCGCCTCGGGTTGGGAGCCGCCGGCGGACTACGACCAGTACAAGCGCGCCTGGTTCACGAACTCGCTCGCCGCCGACGCGGCGGTCTTTTCCGATCCCTATATCGACAGCATCACGAACAAGCTCGTCGTGACGGTCTCGCAGAAAATCGCGATCGGCGGCAAGGCGATCGGCGTCGTGGGACTCGACATGTTCATCACGCGCATCGCCGAGATCGTCGGAGCCAAGAAGCTCTCGGCCAAGGGTCAAACCTTCCTCGTCAACACCGAGGGCCTCCTCATCACCCACCCCGACGCCGCCAAGATCCTCAAGGACAACCTTTTCGAGAACGCCCTTCTCGCCCCGCTCAAGGACAAGATCCTCAAGAGCGCGGGAGCCACGTTCGGCATCATGCGGAAGGCCGGCGGCTATTACGCCACGACGCGGATTCCCGAGCTCAACAACTACGTCCTCGTCACCTTCGGGCCGCTCTCCGACATCTACGGCGCCCTCAACGCCTTCCTGGCCCAACTGGCGGCGATCGTCGCCGTCGGCCTCGTCATCGCGATCGCGGCGCTCTTCTTCATCGCGCGCAGCTTCTCCCGGCCGATCATCGCCCTCACGGCGGTATCCAAGCGGCTGGCCGACGGCGAACTCGTCTTCGACCCGAAGAAGGAGGGCTTCGCCGGCAGGAGCGACGAGCTCGGCGAACTGGCCGAAGCCTTCGGCCTCATGGTGGTGCGCGTGGCCGAGGTCGTCGACGAGGTCAAGAGCTCGGTGGACGTGCTTCTCCGCGGCTCCTCCAACCTCAACGAGGCGAGCATCGCGATGTCGCAGGGCGCGACCGAGCAGGCCGCCAGCACGGAGGAAGTCTCCGCCTCGCTCGAGGAGATGGGCGGCAACATCCGCAACAACGCGGACAACGCCAAGGAGACCGAGCGCATTTCGCAAAAAGCCGCGCGCGACACCGAAGAGGGCTCCAAGGCCGTCTTCGAGACCCTGAGCGCGATGAAGGACATCTCGACGCGGATCCTCATCATCGAGGAGATCGCGCGCCAGACCAACCTCCTGGCGCTCAACGCCGCCATCGAGGCCGCGCGCGCCGGCGACGCGGGCAAGGGCTTCGCCGTCGTCGCGAGCGAGGTCAGGAAGCTCGCGGAGCGCTCGCAGAAGGCCGCGACCGAGATCGGCGAGCTTTCGGTGCGGAGCGTCAGCGTCTCCGAGAAGGCCGGCTCGATGCTCAACCAGATCGTCCCGGACATCCAGAAGACCTCCCAGCTCGTCCAGGAGATCAGCGCCGCCTCGAACGAGCAGAGCACCGGCGCCGACCAGATCACGAAGGCGATCATGCAGCTCGACAAGGTCGTCCAGGAAAACGCCGCCTCGAGCGAGGAGATCGCGGGCATGACCGAGGAGATCGCGCGCCTGGCGCAGAACCTGTCCGGCCGCATCTCCTTCTTCAAGACCGGCAAGGCGGACAATGTCGCGCAGGGGGCGCGTACCCAGGCCGCGGGCAGGCCCGCGGGAGCCGCCGCCTCCAAGGCGACGGCCAAGAAGCCGGCGGCCAGGGCCGAGGCGCCCCGGGCGAACCGCGAGACGGGCATCACCGTCAAGGGTGAGGCGAAGGACGAGGACTTCGAGGAGTTCTGACGGCGGGCCGCGGGCTCGCTTGATCAAACGGAAACTGGATCCCGGGCCGACCGCCCGGGATCTTTTTTTGTCGGTTCCCGGACAAGGCGATGCCCCCTCCCCGCGGATGCGGCTCGGGGAGCGTCGGAGGGAAGGGGGCATCGGTGCCGAAGGGCTTGGGTCGGCCGGCGGCGGGACCGGTGGGTCCGGCGGCGGAACCGGCGGGCGGCTTTAGGCTTCCGTCGCGTCGCCTTCCGTCTCGGCCTCGGCCTCCAGCCGCTCACGGCGGGCGCGGGAACGGCCCTGCACCTTGAGGATGAGGATCGAGAGTTCGTAGAGCCCGAGCATGGGCAGGGACAGCAGGATCTGCGAAACCACGTCGGGGGGCGTGAGCACGGCCGCGGCCACGACGATGCCGAGAATCGCATAACGCCTAAATTTCACGAGGAACTCGGCCTTGAGGATGCCGAAGGCGCCGAGGAGGGTCGCCAGCATCGGCAGCTCGAAGGAGGCGCCGAAGGCCAGGCCGAGGTCGGTGATGAAGTCGAAATAGTCCTTCACCGCGAAGACGGCCTCGATCCGCGGATTCGCGTAGCTCAGGAAGAACTTGATCGTG
>JAEUJG010000319.1 GCA_016794765.1 Spirochaetaceae bacterium
CGACACCGCGGCGCCCCTGTCGCGAAGTTCGGCGACGAGGCGCTTGATGAGCTCGAGGCCGCCGTCGGTGCCGAGATGGGACTGGCGGATCGAAAGGAGGCGGACGCCGATCTTTTCGGCGCGGTGGGCGTAGCGCTCGAGGTTGCGCTTTTCGAGGATGTTGGGGTTGAGGAAGGCTTCGACCCGGGCGAGGTAGCTTCCCGCCTCGGCTTCGTGCCAGCAGTTTTCGGGGAAGCCGATCGGCCAGGTGAAATTCATCTTGCAGTCGTTGCGCAGGCCGCCGGAGGAATACTCGTTCTTGTCGAGGAGGAGGATGCCGAGGCCGGGTTTCCGGCCGAGAAGCTCAAAGGCCGCGCCGAGGCCGGCGGGGCCGGTTCCGACGATGACGACATCGTAACGTTCCATGGGGAAGTGCCTCCTAAAGGACTGTCATGCCGGTGGTGGAGCATAGCCTCAAAGCCCGGCAGGGCGGAAGGGGGCATTGTCCGGGCGGGGACTGTCCCCGTTTCCTCCCCGTTTCCCTGTCCCCGCCCCCGGCCGGTTCGCCCTTCAGCCCGCCGCGTCTGCACTCCGGCCGGCCTTGCGGGCCCGCTTGTCCGCGTACATCGCCGCGTCCGCGCGCGCGACGAGTTCGTCGGCGCTTGCCGTCTCGCCCGAACGGAAGAAGGCGAAGCCGTGGCTCAGGCCCATGGCTCCCCGCTTCCCGAGGTTGGCCACGGCTTGGTCAAGTTCGCGGGCGGTGGCCAAAACGCGTTCCCAGATCGCCGCGGCCTCGCTTGGCGGGCAGTCCGGCAGGATGAGGAGGAACTCGTCGCCGCCGAGCCGGGAGAGGAGGTCGGTTTCTCGGAGGTTCGCCTGCAGGGCCTGGGCAGCCTCGACGAGAAGGGCGTCGCCGGCCGCGTGGCCGAGGGCGTCGTTGGCCTCCTTGAGGCCGTCCACGTCGACGAAGCAGATGGCCAGCTCGCTGGCGCGCCGTCGGGCACCCTTCAGCTCCCGTTCGAGCTGTTCAAGGCCGGTGCGGCGGTTGTAGGCGCCGGTGAGCTTGTCCCGCGTCGCGGCGAGGAGGAGGTCCTCCTCGAGGCGCTTGCGTTCCGAAATGTCGAGGTGGGTGCCCGCCATGCGGAGGGGCCGGCCTTCGGCGTCCCGCGAAACCAGCTTGCCCCGGTCGAGGACCCAGATCCAGCGGCCGTCCTTGTGGCGCATCCGCGCTTCGCATTCGTAGTAGGGAATGCGGCCCTCGAAATGCTCCTTGATGGCCGCCTCGGATTTCGCCAGGTCGTCGGGGTGGCAGAGGCCCGCCCAGGTTTCGATGGACAGGGGCTCGAGCTCGGCGAGGGTGTAGCCGCAGATCTCGGCCCAGCGCTCGTTCAATTCGACCTGGCCGGTCTTCACGTTCCAGTCCCAGAGTCCCACGCCGGAGCCTTCGAGGGCGAAGGCCAGGCGCTCCTCGGCGATGCGTTCCCAGCTAACGTCCTCGTAGGTGCCGAGGATGCCGATGACGGTGCCGCCTTCGTCGCGGATCGGCAGCTTGTTCTTGCGGTGCCAGACGCGCCGGCCGTCCCGGAGGGTCGCCGGGTCCTCGTAGCCGAGCCGCGGGACGCCGCTCTCCATGATTTCCCGGTCGTCGGCCCGGACTTTATCCGCGAGCGAGGACCAGGCCAGGTCGAGGTCGGTCTTGCCGACGATGTCCTCCGGCGAATCGAGGCCGGCGTCGCGGGCGAAGACCTTGTTGCAGCCCAGGTAGCGCGAGTCGCGGTCTTTCCAGAAAATTCCCACCGGAAGGGCGTCGAGGAGGGCGAGCAGCGCGGTTTTTTCCCTGCCGGCTTCCAGGTCGGCGCCTGCGGGGGAGGGGCGAAAAAGCTCGTCGGAGATCGAGGAGTGCTCGTCGCGTGGGGGCATGCTCGCTCCTGCCAAAAAGGATAGGGCGGCCGCGGCGCTTCCGCAAGGACGGCGAAGGGGCCGCCCGGATCGTCCGGAGCGGCCCCTTCGCGGGAGGCCCGCGGGAAGAATCCCGCGCGGAAGGCGCTTTTGGCTCTAGCGCTTGGCCAGGTACTTCCGGATGTCGAGGGCGACGGCCGCGATGATGATGGCGCCCTTGATGATCTGCTGCCAGTAGGGATTCATGTTGATGAAGGTGAGGCCGTAGTTGATGATGCTGAAGATGAGGACGCCGACCAGCATGCCCGGCACGGTGCCGATGCCTCCGGAGGTGGAGACGCCGCCGACGACGCAGGCGGCGATCGCGTCGAGCTCGTAGCCGTTGCCGTAGTTGTTCGTGGCGCCGCCGGTGCGGGCCGCCTCCAGGGTGCCGGCGAGGCCGTAGAGGGCGCCCGCGAAGGCGTACACGAGGAGGAGGTTCTTGTTGACGGGGACGCCGGAGACCTTGGCGGCCTCGGGATTGCCGCCGATCGCGTAGATGTTCTTGCCGAAGCGGGTCTTGTTGTGGAGGACCCAGACCGCCACGGCGATGACGATGGCTATGATGACGATGAAGGGTATCGACCAGACGTCGTTGAAGCCGACGAAACCCGAGCCGAGGTTGGTGAAGTCCTTGCGGAGGCCGCCGATGGGCTGGGCGCCGTAGGGCGGGCGGTCGAAGTAGATCGAGGTGACGCCGTAGACCGCGACCATGGAGCCGAGGGTCGCGATGAAGGGCGGCACCTTGAGGTAGGCGATGATCGCGCCGTTGAGGAGGCCGAAGAGGGCGCAGGCGGCGATGGCCCCGACGATGGGCAGCCAGAGGGGGAGGTCCGGCATGTTCGGGTACATGCGCCGCGCGTACTCCTGGAACTGGAGGAGGGAGGCGGAGAGCACGGCCGCGAAGCCGACCTGCCGGCCTGCGGAGAGGTCGGTGCCGCCCGAGATCAGGATGCCGCCGACGCCGAGGGCGATGATGATGCGCGTCGCGGACATCGAGAGGATGTTCCGGAAGTTCGTCAGCGAGAGGAAGGTGGGCTCCTTGATCGCGATGCCCACGATGAGGATCATGAAGACGATGTAGATCGCGTACTTGACCGAGAAATCGGCGACGGCCTTGCGGCGGGCGAGGCTCGCGTTGGCGGTCGTCTCGACCGCGGCGCTGGGCTTGGGCATGCTGCTCACTCCTTACATGAACTGCGTCGCGAGACGCATGATCTCTTCTTGATTCGCGGTGGCGCCGTCGAGGACGCCGGTGAGGCGGCCTTCGCACATCACCATGATCCGGTCGGACATGCCGAGAAGCTCGGGCATCTCGGAGGAGATCATGATGATGCTCTTTCCGCGCTTGGCGAGGTCGGCGATGATCGAGTAGATCTCGTACTTCGCGCCGACGTCGATGCCGCGCGTCGGTTCGTCGAGGATGAGGATCTCGGGCTCCGTGAGGAGCCAGCGCGCGAAGAGCACCTTCTGCTGGTTGCCGCCGGAGAGGTCCTTGATGCGGGTCCTGGCCGTGGGCGTCTTCACGCGGAGGGAGGCGATGCTCCTCTTCACGTCCTCCGCGCCGCGCTTCTCGTCGAGGAGTCCGATGCGCCGCACGTAGCGGCGGAGGTTGGCGATGAGGGTGTTGTCCGAGACGGAGAGCATCGGCACGATGCCCGTAGCGCGGCGTTCCTCGGTGAGGAGGGCCATCTTGCGTCTGATGGCCTCCGTCGGCGCGCCTATGTCGACGATCCCGCCGTTGAGCGAGATCGTGCCCGACTCGATGGGGCGGAGGCCGAAGAGCGACTCGACGAGCTCGGTGCGCTTGGCTCCGACGAGGCCGCCGATGCCGAGGATCTCGCCCTTGCGGAGCTCGAAGGAGACGTCGCGGAAGGAGCGGGTCTCGGCGGAACAGAGGCCCTCGACCTTGAGGACCACGTCGCCGGGCAGGTTTTCGCGTTTCGGGAAGCGGCTCGAGAGGTCGCGGCCGACCATTTTCGAGATGATGAGGTCGGTGGTGAGGTCCTTGGCCGCGTAGGTGCCGACGTGGCGGCCGTCGCGCATGATGGAGACCTCGTCGGAGATCTCGAGGATCTCCTCCATCTTGTGGGAGATGTATATGATGGCGACGCCCTCCGCGCGGAGCCGCCGGATGATGCCGAAGAGGTGGGCGACCTCGTTCTCGGTGAGGGAAGAGGTCGGCTCGTCCATGATGATGACCTTGGACTTGTAGGAAACCGCCTTGGCGATCTCTATGGACTGGATCTTGGAGACGGAGAGGTTGCGGACCCAGATCCTGGGATCGAGGTCCATGTTGAGCTCGGCGAAGATGCGCTTGGTGTCGTCGTACATCTTCTTCTGGTCGATGAGCTTGAAGGGGCCGAGTCCCTTGATGGGGTAGCGGCCGAGCCAGAGGTTCTCCATCACGCTGCGGTAGGGCACCGGGAGGAGTTCCTGGTGGATCATCGAGATCCCGTGGTCGAGGGCCTGGCGGGAGTTCTGGAAGGCGACGCGGTCGCCCGCGAGCTTGATCTCGCCCTCGTCGGGGATGTAGATGCCGAACAGGCACTTCATCAGGGTCGATTTGCCGGCGCCGTTCTCGCCCATGAGGGCATGGACGGTTCCCGGGCGGATCTTGATCGTGACGTCGTCGAGCGCCTTGACGCCCGGGAAGCTCTTGGAGATGCCGTTCATCTCCAGGATGAAATCGCTCGCGCCCATCGTGGGCCTCCGTTTAGGCTTTTAGGAAAACAGGGTGCACGCGCTCCGGCACATGCACCCTGTCAGTACGCTACGCTACGGCCCGTGGGCCGTCAAGCCTTACTTGAAGTTCTTGTAGTTGTCCTTGGTGACCATCTGGTAGGGGACCCAGACGTACTTGCCGTCGGTGATCTCCCAGCCGGCCTTGGCGACGTCCTCGCCCTTGGCGAGAGCGTAGGCGAGGTCGAAGGTGGCCTTGCCCTGGTTCTTCGCGTCGTTGAGGACGGTGCCGAGGAGGGTGCCCTCCTCGAGGGCCTGGAGGGCGGGGGCGGTGGCGTCGACGCCGACGACGACGATCTGCTTCTTGCCGGCGAAGTAGCCTTCGGCCTTGAGGGCCTCGATGGCGCCGAGAGCCATGTCGTCGTTGTTGCAGAACACGACCTCGATCTTGTCCTTGTAGGCGGCGAGATAGGCCTTCATCTTGTCGAAAGCCTTCGGGCGGTCCCACATGGCGGTGTCTTCGGCGAGCTTGTCGACGGCGATGCCGGCGTCGGTGACGGCCTTGATGGAGAACTGGGTGCGGAGCTCGGCGTCCTGGTGCCCGGGCTCGCCCTTGAGCATGATGTACTGGATCTTGCCGTCCTTGTTCTTGTCGGCGGCGGCGTTGGCCTTCCAGTAGTCGACGACGATCTGGCCCTGCATGGTGCCGGACTGCTCGGCCTTGGCGCCGACGTAGTAGACCTTGTCCCACTTGCCCATGTCCTCGGCGAGGGGCTCGCGGTTGAAGAAGACGACGGGGGTCTTCTTGGCCTTGGCCTTCTCGATGATGGAGGCGGCCGCGGTGCGGTCGACGGGGTTGATGGCGATGGCGTTCATCTTCTTGGAGAGGAAGGCGTCGACCTGGTCGTTCTGCGTGGGCTGGGCGTTCTGGCTGTCCACGACCTCGACCTCGGCCTTGTCCTTGGCGTTCTCCGTGATGGAGTTGCGGACGTAGGACATGAAGGTGTCGTCAAACTTGTAGATGGCGGCGCCGATCTTCGGCTTGCCGCTGGCGGCCTTGCCGGAGCAACCGGCGAAGAGGACGGCGACGATGAGGAGCGCAAAAAGCAGTCTCTTCATTAAGTGATCCCTCCTGGAGGCGATTACCGCGCCAAGACGGCGCGGGGCGCGTTAAACGCCATTGATGATTTTACCGGTTTTGTTTTTTCGTGTCCAGAGCGGGTGTTTCATTTGTTGATTTCTCGAGGGCGGCGGCCCGTCGCTCGCAGCTCGAGCAATAGGGTATGCGCGTCGTCGAATGATGGAGACAGCCGGCGCAACGAAGCTCCTCCGGCGTGGCGGGCCGGGTCGCGGGATCCCAGAGCTCCCAGAGCGAGACGAGGGCGGCGGAGGCTCCCGCGGCCGTCGCGCGATAGACGGGACAGGTGGTGCAGTCGAAACCGCAGGGTGCTATATGTGGGGCCATGGGCGGAGTCTATCGACTTCGGCCTCCCATGACAAGGAAAACCCGCCCCGAGCCGGGCGCCGCCGCTCCGGGGCGGGGCGCGCCAGTGGGCCACGCCCGTGTGGGGCGCTCCGGGGCGGGGCGCGCCAGTGGGCCACGCCCGTGTGGGGCGCGCCGGGGTGGGACGCGCCGGGGTGGGACGCGCCCGCGGCGCGTTATTTCTTTTCAATATCAAGCAGTCCCGCGAGCTTGCTCGGGGCCGGTATCTCGTGCGTCACGAACACGCCGTCCCTGAAGAGGGAAAATATCGTGAAGGGGCTCGGGGCGGCCATCGCGTCGGCGCGGGACTCGATCCTTCGAAGTTCAAAGGGAATGCCCCGTTCCCCGGCGGCGGCTGCCAGGCCTTCGCGGACGTAGTGGTCGGTGTAGGGACAGCGCGCCGAGAAGTAGGCGACGAGGCCCTTCCGCCGGCGGGGAAGCGAGCAAGTCCGGGCGGGTTCGAGAAACCGCGGCGCGGGGACAGTGCTCGCGTTTTTCCTGACTAGGAGCTCGAAATAGGGCCCGGCTTGGTCGCAAACCTCGAATCCCGCCTTGGCCAGGAAGGCCTTGTCGGCGAGAAAGGGCCTTTTCTTGGCCGAGGAAAGGGCGATAACCCCATTGCCGCCGCGGGAGGCCTCGATGCACTCGCGGAGGAGGGCGGCGCCGTGACCCTTGCCCGCGTAGGCGCCCGCGACCCAGAAACAGTCGATGACCGTATAGCCGGGCGCCTCAACGGGGAGCCAGGCGCTTTCGGCCGGGCCGTACTCGATGAAGACCTTGTGGCGCACGTCGAACTTCTTGAAGACGAGCCCCTCGGCGAAGCGCTGGCGGAGATAGGCCTTTTTGGCCTCGTAGCCCGAGCGGCACTTCGCGTCCGAGATGGCGCAGCAGATGTGCTCCCCGGCGAGGTTCGCGGCGTCCACGAGCTTGATCTTCGGGTCTCCCAGCCTTTCCGCCATCGGTCCCTCCTAGCGGGCCTGCCGCAACGCTTCAAGCCGCGCCTTGGCTTCGGGCACATCCTTGAAAAATCCCGCCGTCTTGTCGCAGCCGAATTCCCCGCACTCGGCGCAGGTCGTGAAGCCCCGGCCGAGGGCGCAGAGCCGCATCGCGCATTCGGCGCAATGGCCGATCTGGACGCCGTCGCGCGCGTCGCAGCCGTGGCAACGGATTTGCTCAGGCGTCGCGCTGATGTTGAATTGCCTGCCCCATTGTTCGGCGAGGGCGGTCAGGGCGGCGAGGTCGTTGGCCTTGGTTGCGACGAAGGCCGGGCAAAGGGCGCAATCAAGACCGCAGACGGCGAGTTTGGTTTCCATACATCCTCCTCGAAAAGACTTAGGCCATTCTTTTCGGGAATACCTGTCGGAATGTGTCAGTGTTTGCGGGACGGGTCGCTTTTTATTCGAGCACTGTCCCCGTTGTCCGCGTCCCCGGGACCATCCGGGCCGCCGGATACCTGGTAGGCGAGCCAAATGCGACGAGCCCTGGCGGCGAGTTCCGTCCCCACGCGCTCGGGTTCAAGGACGCGGAGTCCGGGGCCGAAGGAAAGGAGGAATCCGTACAACCACTCGTTGTCCGGCAGGCGAGCCCTGACGAGGGCGCCGCCGCCGGGCCGACGTTCCACGGCTTCGAACCATTCCACCGCCCGCGGTACCGCCTCCGGCGCGATCTCGAGCAGGAGGGAGGTGGGAGCCTTCGACTCCCAAGCCTCGCGCCAAGCGGTGTCGGTGGGTTCGGTCCGAGGCTCGAACCGCGAGAGGAGGGAATGGGCGCTGTCGACGCGGGCAAGCTTGAAGAGCCGCCAGCCCTCGCGGAGGCGGCAATAGGCCCAGAGGTACCAGGACTGCCACAGATAGACGACGGCCGCCGGCTCGACGCGGCGCTCCGTCGTGGCGCCCTCGGCGTCGCGGTAGCGGAGGAGGACGAGGCGGCTTTCCTCGATCGCCGACCGGAGTGTTTCGATGTGTCCGCGCGCTCCCTCGGCGAGTTCGATCCGGATCCAGGAGCGGCGCCGCTCGGGGCTCTTCGCGAGGAGGGCGCGCAGCTTGGAGCGCGCGCCTTCCGCCTGTCGGTCGCCGGTGGCGCGGCCGATGCCGCCGAGGGCCGCCGTCACGGCCGCGAGCTCGCCCTCGTCGAGGACGCTCCGCTCGAGGGCGAATCCGGGCATTATCCGGTATCCGCCGTCCCGGCCGGGGATGGACTCGAGGGGAATCCCGAGCCCCGAGAGCAGGTCCATGTCGCGGTAGAGGCTTCGGGCGCTGACGCCGAAGCGCTTGGCCAGGCAAGCCGCGCTGTAGGTCCTGCCGTCGGCCAAGAGCAACACCAGTGAAAGCAGCCTCGAGGATCGCATTGGCGCATTGTAGCCCCTCGGGCGCGGAATCGGGAAGGCGGCGCGACGCCGCGGGCGGCGGGGCGGCGGAGCGACGGAGCGACGGAGCGACGGGGCAGGCCGGCGAGCAAGGGGTGAGCCGGGCGACCCCGGGGCTGGAGCCGGCCGGGCGCCTCGGCGACCGCTCGGGGACGCGCCGGACAGGGTCGAAAAACATTGGCTGTTCGCTATTGCAGAGTGCGTTGTCTCCTTTCATACTTGATCCCATGGATAGAAGCTTGGCTCTACTGCTCGATCTCGCGGACGCGGAGTTCGACGGCGAATCCTTCAACGGGCCTTCCTTCATGAAGACGCTGGAGAGCATTACGCCCAGCCAGGCGGCCTCGAAGGACACCTTTGAGGGCTACAGCGCCTGGGGAGTCGCGCATCACGTCGCATACTACAAGTTCTACATCGCCCGCGCTCTCGGCGCGGCGGAGTCGATCGAGCCTTATCCCCTGCCCAAGGGCGAGAGCGGTTTCGCCGAGCCCCGGGAGGCGACGGACGCCGCCTACAAGGAGCTCCTGAGCTATCTCCGGCGCGCCCATCGCTGCGTCACCGAGGCGATCAGGAACGCCGACGCCGCCAAGCTTGTCGAGAACATGCCCAAGTGGGACATCCCCTTCGCCAAGGCCGCGGCCTGGCTCTGCACCCACGACACCTACCATGCCGCCCAGATCCGCAACATGGGCGTCCCCGGCTTGAAGAAACCCTTGGAGAAATAGGCTTCGCGGCCAGCCGGTTTCCGGCGCCTTGACCCGACGGCCTCGGTGCGGGAGAATGCATCTTCCGCGCCCGAGGACGAGCCGGCGCGAAGACTGGATGGTGCCCGCGGCGCGCGTCGGTTCCGCGGGAAGCGGCCGGGCGGCGGGAAGCCGTCGACGGATCGGAGTCAGCCGTGGGCAGAGGGAAGAAGATAGTCGACAAGGGCATCGTGCTCGAGGCGGCGCTCGGCATCATCGAGAACGAGGGGTTGGAGCAGTTCTCCACCCGCAGGCTGGCGGCGGCGCTCGGCATCTCGGCCATGACCCTGTACAATTATTACGACAACCGCGAAGCCATCCTCCGGGAAGTCGCCCTCCGCGGGCTCTCCGACTTCTTCGAAAGGTACGAAGCGGAGGCCAAGGCGCTGGGTTCCGAGGGCGGCAGCCCCCTCCGCGTCTTCAAGGCCCTGGCGATGGAGTTCCTGCGCTTCGGCCGCGAGCGGCCCCTCCTCTACCTGTTCCTCTTCGACTCGTCGCTCGCGGAAATCCGGCACGACCCGCAGGTGGCGCGGTATTTCACCCACACCTTCAACGAGGTCGTCGGACGGATCCGCGACCAGGCCGCGCTCCCTGCCCTTCGGGCCGACATTACGCTCTTCCAGGTGCTCGCGAACGGCCTCGTCATCAACTTCATCCGGGGCCGCACGAAACTGGACGAGTCGCGCTTCAAGGCCTACATTGAACGCGCCTACGAGCGGCTCCTAGAACACCACGAAGGCGAGCTGCTTCCCTAGCGTCACCGTCAGGCGTGCCCGTCCGCTCCAGTCCGCTCCCCCCCCGCGGGAACCTCCCGACTCTCAGTCGTCGACGTAGATCCGCGGCACCCGCGCGCCGACCATGCAGGTCAGCTCGTAGGGGATGGTGCCCATCCGCTCGCAGAGCAGCTCGGCGGGCAGGCTGTCGTCGCCGCGGCGCCCGAAGAGTAGCACCTCGTCGCCGTTGTAGGCCTCGCCGCGCGGACCCAGGTCCACCATGAGCTGGTCCATGCAGACGCGGCCGACCACGGGGAGGCGGCGGCCGCGGATGACGACTTCGCCCTTGTTGGAGAGCGCGCGCGGGTAGCCGTCGCCGTAGCCGATGGGGATCGTCGCTAGGCGCGTGTCCGCCGCCGGCGCCCAGGTGCCGCCGTAACTGACGGGAGAACCGGCGCGGACGCACTTGAAGTAGGCCACCTTGGACATGAGGCGCATGACGGGCTCGAGGCCGAGCGTCTTCAGCGGCGTCGGCTCGTAGCCGTAGAGGAGGATTCCCGGCCGCACCATGTCGAAGCGGGCCTCGGGCAGGTTGACGAGGGCCGCCGAGTTCGCGAGGTGGACCAAGGGCGGGCGGAGGCCGCGCGCCTCGAGAAGGCCCAGCACCTCGTGGAAGCGGGAAAGCTGCTCTCGCGCGAAGGCGAGGTTGTCGTCGGCCGTCGCGAAATGGGAAAAAAGCCCGCGGATCTCGAGGCCGGGGAGGGCGAGGGCCTCGTCGAGGAAGGGCTCCGCGGCATACCAATGGACGCCGATCCGTTCCATGCCGGTGTCCACCTTGAGGTGGACCCTCGCGACCGCTCCGGCCGCGACCGCTGCCGCCGAAACGGCCTTGGCCTTCTCCGCCGATGGCAGGGTGAACTCGAGGTCGTGTTCCAGAAAGCGGGGTATCTGTCCGGCGTTGATCGCGCCGAGGACCAGGATGGGCGCCCGGATCCCGTTGCGGCGCAGGAACATGCCTTCCTCGAGGAAGGCGACGCCGAGGTAGTCCGCTCCCGCGGCGACGAGCTCCGTCGCGACGCGGAGGATGCCGTGGCCGTAGGCGTTGGCCTTGACGACGGCCATCACCTTGACGCCGGGGCCCGCCAGGCCGCGCGCCTTGCCGAAATTGCGCCGGAGCGCGCCGAGCCGGATTTCCGCCCTGGTCGGGCGGTCGGCGTCTAGGGGGAGTGTCGTCTCCATGGCGGAAAGAATACACGATGGAAGGCGTCGGGGACAACGAGCCTCGGCCATCGGGGACAGCGCCACCATCGGGGACAGTGCTCGGGTTGCTTTCGCCGCATGGCGAAGGGCGGACGCGCTCATTCGAACCTTGCGGCCGCTCGCTTTTTGATCTCGTGGAGATACTCGATTGAAATATCAGAATCTTGTTTCAGCGAGCAAAATATACGCTGGATTCAGGGCGAAAAAGCGCTTTGCGCGGGCTTTCTCCCGGCACTTTCAAATTGACAACTCGGTTGGGGCATCCTACGATTACGCAACCCATACCGTACCTGAGGTATAGGAAGAGCACAGGAGGAATTAGATGAAGAGATTCGGCATCTTCTTCATGGTTCTCGCGGTGGCGTGCATGCTGCCCGGCGCGGCCTTCGCGCAGAAGATCGTCAAGTTCGGCGTCTTCGAGCCCCTCACGGGCGCCAACGCCGCCGGCGGCGCGGAAGAGCTCGACGGCATCCGCCTCGCGCAGTCCCTCTACCCGACCGTCAAGGTCGGCGGGGTCGAGTACAAGATCGAGCTCGCGATCGCCGACAACAAGTCGGACAAGGTCGAGGCCGCGAACGCCGGCCAGAGCCTCGTGGACCGCGACAAGGTCCAGGTCGTCCTCGGCTCCTGGGGCTCCGGCCTCTCGATGGCGGCGGGCCCGATCTTCCGCGACGCCAAGATCCCGGCGATCGGCCTCTCCTGCACGAACCCCCTCGTCACGAAGGGCAACGAGTACTACTTCCGCGTCTGCTTCCTCGATCCCTTCCAGGGCACCGTGATGGCCACCTACGCCAACAAGAACCTCAAGGCCAAGAAGGCCGTCATCATCCGCGAAGTCTCCAACGACTACTCCGTCGGCCTCGCCAAGTTCTTCTCCGACAACTTCGTAAAGCTCACCGGCGACAAGGCCGCGATCCTCGCGACCCTCAACTACAACACCGGCGACCAGGACTTCTCCGCCCAGCTCACCCAGATCAAGAGCCTCAAGCCGGACGTCATCTTCGCGCCGGGCAACTACACCGAGAGCGCCCTCATCATCAAGCAGGCCCGCGAGCTCGGCATCAAGACGCCCTTCCTCGGCGGCGACACCTGGGAGATCGCCGAATTCATCAACGTCGGCAAGACCGCCGTCGAAGGCGCCGTCATGTCGACCTTCTTCGACAACGACGCGCCCCTGACCCCGCTTTCCAAGGTCTTCGTCGCCGAGTACCAGAAGAAGTACGGCAAGCTTCCCTCGGGAACGGCCGTTCTCGGCTTCGACGGCTACCTCCTCGCGATCGACGCGATCAAGCGCGCCAACAGCGTGGACCCCGTCAAGATCCGCGACGCCATCGCCGTCACGAAGAACTTCGCCGGCGCTTCCGGCTACATCACCCTCGACGCCGAAGGCGATCCGATCAAGAGCGCCGTCATCAAGGAAGTCAAGGGCGGCAAGTTCGTCTACAAGGACACGGTCAATCCCTAAGGCCGCCATCTCGAACGCGGACGGGACCCCCGCCTGAGGGCGTGAGTCCCACGCCCGGCCGGCGCCGTTCAGGCGCAGGGTCCGGCGACGGCGCCCGCGGCCTTCGGGACCAGCGGTCCCCCAGGCCCGCGGGCGTCGCGCGTTTCCGCGGCCGCCCCTCGCGGGCGGCCCCAGCCCCAGCGTCCCGAGGCGTCGATCCGCCCCGCGCGCTTCAAGGAATAGCCCTATGGATCCGTCCCTCTTCTTCCAGCAATTGGCCAACGCGCTGAGTCTCGGAAGCCTGTATTCGCTCATAGCCATCGGCTATACGATGGTCTACGGCATCCTCCGCCTCATCAACTTCGCGCACGGCGACGTGTTCATGCTCGGCGCGTACATGGCCTTCTACGCGATGACCTCGCTCGCGATGCCCTGGTGGCTCGCCTTCATCCTGGCCATCGCCCTAACCGGACTCTTCGGCATGCTCCTCGAACGGGCAGCCTACCGGCCCCTGCGGGATTCGCCCCGCATATCCGTCATGATCAGCGCCATCGGCGCGTCCTTCCTCATCGAGAACCTCGGCGTCGTCGTGTTCGGCGGCAGGCCCAAGAGCTTCCCGAGCGTGCCGCTCTTCGACACGGTGGTGAACCTCGGGTCGGTCTCCGTGCTTTCGGTGAGCCTCTTCATACCCGTCATAACCTTCGCGATACTTTTCATCCTCCTGCGGGTCGTGAACCACACGAAGACCGGCATGGCGATGCGCGCCGTCTCCACCGACGTCGAGGCGGCCCGCCTCATGGCCATCGACGTCAACAAGGTCATCTCCCTGACCTTCGGCATCGGCTCCCTCCTCGCGGCGCTCGGCGGCATCATGTGGTCGATGAAGTACCCGCAGCTCAATCCCCTCATGGGCATCATGCCCGGCCTCAAGTGCTTCATCGCGGCCGTCATCGGCGGCATCGGCAACATCTTCGGCGCGGTCCTCGGCGGCTTCCTCCTCGGCTTCATCGAGATCATGGTGATCGCCTT
>JAEUJG010000334.1 GCA_016794765.1 Spirochaetaceae bacterium
GCGGCCGGCCTCCTCGCCGGCCAGTCGGGCGCGAAGGGCCCCGCCAGGCCCAAGGGCGCGACGGAATCCTCCGGCGAGGCCTCCGGCGAAGCGGGCGAGCTCGACGCAAGGCGCCTCGAGAAGAAAAACCAGGATCCCCTCGTCACCGTGATCGACCAGCGCCGGCAGGAAGCCCGCGCCGCCGCCAGGAAGAAAGAGGGCGCCGAGCTCCGCGGGCCCGAGACGGTCGACGCCGCCAAGGCCGAAACCAAGACCGAGGGTTCCCGCGGCGCCGGCCGCGAGCTCGATCTCGACCTCGGCCGCCTCGGCCGGAGCTCCGCCGCCGGTTCCGGCGAAGCGGGCCTCGGCCGCGAGGAAGCCGCCGGCAAGGCGACGCCCGCGCGCGACTTTTCCTCCGTGCTCGCCGAGCGCCTCAAGGATTCCTGGAACGGCGAGATCGTCCAGAGCGCGCACATCGTGCTCAAGGACGGCGATTCGGGCACCATTCGGCTGCGCATGCGCCCCGAATCGCTCGGCGGCGTCAAGATCGAGCTGAATCTCGCCGACAACAGTATCAGCGGGAAGATCGTCGTGGAGTCCGACGAGGCCAAGAGCGCCTTCGAGCGCAACATGGCCGAGCTCCAGGACGCCTTCAAGCGCGGCGGTTTCGAGTCCGCCAAGCTGGAGGTCTCCGTCGGCTCCGGCGGGACCGGCAACGGCGGCGCCCAAGGGCGCGCGGACGGGACCGAAGGGCCCCTCTGGTCCGAGCGGCACCGCGCGGCGGCCTTCGAGGGCGCCGTTCCCGCCGCCTCGGTACGAAGCTACGGAACGGGACCCCGCGGGGCCGTCGACATACTGGCATAGGAGGAAGCAAGGTGGATGTAAGCACCGCCCTTCGGGGACCCGATCTCGCGAAGACCCGCGTCGAGGTGGACGCCTTCAACAAGGCGCTCTCCCAGGGCAAGACCTCCTCCAAGGAGCTCGACAAGGACGACTTCCTCAAGATCCTCATCACCCAGCTCCAGCACCAGGATCCGACGGCGCCGCTCCAGGACAAGGAATTCATCGCCCAGATGGCCCAGTTCTCCTCGCTCGAACAGATGACGAACATGAGCCAGGGCTTCAACAAACTCTCGGGCCTCCTCGCCTCCAGCGAGGCCGGCCAGGTTCTCGGCCGCAACGTGGAGATCCGCGACGGCGAAAGCCTCGTGAGCGGCGTCGTCACGCAGGTCGTGCGCGGGGACAATCCCCTCGTCGGCGTGAACGGCAAGCTCTACGATTTCGAACAGGTCGAGAAGGTCTTGAACTAGGAGGGCTCTTCATCATGATGCGATCGCTTTATTCCGGCGTTTCCGGCCTCCAGAACCACCAGGTCCGGATGGACGTTCTCGGCAACAACATAGCCAACGTCAACACGACGGGCTTCAAGAAGGGGAGGGTCAACTTCCAGGACCTCCTCTACCAGCAGATGTCCGGCGCGGCCCGCCCGAACGGCGAGGTCGGCGGCGTCAACCCGAAGGAGATCGGCCTCGGCATGTCGATCGCCTCGGTCGACACCGTGCACACGCAGGGCGCCCTCCAGACCACCGGCGTCATGACCGACGTCGCCGTCCAGGGCAACGGTTTCTTCGTCCTCAAGAAGGGCGAACAGACGATGTACACCCGCGCCGGCGCCTTCGGCCTCGACCGCGACGGCCGCCTCGTCAATCCGGGTTCGGGCCTCCGCGTCCAGGGTTGGCTCGCGCAGAACATCAACGGCCGCGAGGTGCTCGCCACCTCCGGCGCCCTCCAGGACCTCGTGATCCCCGTCGGCTCCAAGGATCCGGCCAAGGCGACCTCCCGCGTCGACCTCGCCTGCAACCTCGACAAGCGCACGCCGGAGATCCCCGAGGGCGCCGGCCTCGACGCCGTCGAGCAGGGCACCTGGCGCGTGGAGGAGAAGATCTTCGACTCCTTCGGCGCGCCCCACATCCTCCGGATGGAGTTCCGCAAGGCGCCCGGCGAGACCAACCGCTGGAACGCGACCGTGAGCGTCGATCCGGGCGTCGAGAATCCGGCCAATGTCGCCGTCGCCGTCGGCGAGCCCGCCGTCGGCAACGCGAACACCTTCACCGTCGAGTTCGACAACCGCGGCCTCCTCCGCCGGGTCGGCGACGCCCAGGGCGGCCTCTCCCCCGAGGCCGGCGCCCTCGACATCGGCGTCTCCTTCGAGGTCCAGGGAGCGGCGCCCGGCGCCGACGGCGCCCCCACGCGGCAGACCTTCCGCCTCGGCCTCGGCGCCGCCGGCTCGGCCACGAGCACGGTGACCCAGCAGGCGGAGCGCTCCTCCACCAAGGTCTTCGCCCAGGACGGCTACACGATGGGCTACCTCGACACCTTCAAGATCGACCAGTCCGGCGTCGTGACGGCCGTGTACTCGAACGGCTCCAACCGCACCATCGGCCAGATGGCCCTCGCGAGCTTCACGAACCCGAACGGCCTCGAGAAGATCGGCGAGACCAACTTCGTGCAGTCGAACAACTCGGGCATGGCCAACATCGGCCCCTCGGGCATCGCCGGCAAGGGCAAGCTCATCGCGGGCACCCTCGAGATGGCGAACGTCGACCTCGCGGAGCAGTTCACCGACATGATCGTGACCCAGCGCGGCTTCCAGGCCAGCTCCAAGACGATCCAGACGAGCGACCAGATGCTCCAGGAGCTCCTGACGCTCAAGCGCTAGTCCGTCAAGCCCAGGCGCCGCGGGGACGTTAGTCCCCGCGGCCGCCGGTTTATCGGATTCCTGCCCGGAGGACCCATGATCGAACTGACCCAGCTCTCGGGAAAGACCTTCTGGATAAATCCGCACATGATCGAGTATATTGAAAAGACGCCCGACACCACCCTCGTCATGCTCGGCGGGAAACGCATGGTGGTGCTCGAGAAGGTCGACGTGGTCATCGAGCGCATAGTCGCCTACCGGCGGCTCATCGGCGGCTTCAAGAACGAGGAGTGAGCATGAACCTGGGAAGCCTGATTGGCATGATTGGCGGATGGGCCATGATCATCTTCTCGATCGTGGGATCGGGCGGCTCGATCATGACCTACGTCGACATGCCTTCGTTCCTCATG
>JAEUJG010000092.1 GCA_016794765.1 Spirochaetaceae bacterium
TGGCGAGCGTCTGGTGGTCGGACTCGAAAAACCGGGCTATTGGCCCGGCGGCGCGACGGTGAAAATCAAGCCCAAGGCCTCGACCATCGCGTTGCCTCCCCTTCTCAAGAAAACGGTCTTCGCCCTCGGCGCGAACTACGGCACGGGCAGGTTGCTCGGCGCCGCGGTCTCCGCCCGCTGGTACCCCCTGCCCGACCTTGTCTACCTGCGCGCCGAGAACGCCCTGTGGGCGGCCTACGATTTCCGGCCGGGTTCGAAGGCCGTACTCCACGACGAGCTCAGGTTCGGCGCCGGCGCCTACCTCTTCTTCGATCCCGCCGCCAGGTTCCGCGCCAGCTTGGGCCTGGGGCTGTCCGGCATCGCGACCATCTTCACCCAAGCCGGCCTCGACCATCCCGCCGCCTTCGACCTCTGCCTCGAGCCCGTCTTCCTGACCCTCGAGTGGCACGAACCGACCTGGGCTTTGGTCATGGAACAGCGCTTTCCCTATTCACTCGGCCTCGATTCCGGACTCCTCCCCCGGGAATGGCTAGAGCTTGGCGGCAAGGGACCGATTTTCGTGTCCCTTGGGGTTATATTCAAGCTATGAGAGCCGCAGCCCTTCAATCATCCCGGCCGGAACGCCGCCCGCCGCGAGACGGCTGTCGCTCCGGTCTTGCGGCTATCGCCCTCGCTTGCGCGGCAGCCCTTACCGGTTGCGAGTTCCTGGGCTTCGACATGTTTCCGGCGGAGTTGCAAAACCTCGAGGCAAGCTACGATCTCCGGCAGGCCCTTGCAGACCAAGGGTTTTCAATCCGGAATGTCGTGAAGATCGAACGCTTGACCGCTTCGACCGGCAAGGAATTCGTGTTCGTGCTTTTTGAGGACGGCGCGGGACGCAAGCTCTCCATCCTGGATGGGGAGCTCGCGCGGAACATCGGTACCCGGAGCGATTCCTATCTCGGCAGCCTCATGCTCGCCGACGGCATCGGGAACATCATCAGCGGCCAGCTTCGCCTTGACGCGACGACCGAGACCTTTTCCCAGACTTTCGCGGATGCGGATTTATTGGGCGATGGGCGGTCGGGTTTTTGGGATCCCTCGCTTACAAACTCCTATGTGCTCTTCTCGCCCAACCAGCTCCAGCTTGAGCGAAAAACCTTTTCCGCCGGTTTCAGCGTCGCCGGCACCTCCAGCGGCGCCCAGAATCTCTTTTCGGCGGCGCCGGCGGAACAGTATACCTTGACCGATCTCCTCTATACGGGCCCTTCCTCGCCCTTTTACCTGCTGTTCACGGTGAGCGGACAGGGGGAATACCCCTTCGTGATGCGCTTCCCCGACGTGGCCACCTTTCACACGGCCATGATGACCCCCCCACTGCAAAACTGGCAGAACCTCAGTTACCGGATCCCTATCCGGCCGCAAGACAGGCGCGTTTGGCTCACCGCCGACGGTCTCGTGGTGTTTGAGAGCGACCGTGAATCGCGCCTTGTCCGCTACGCGCTGGATTCCGGCGCCGAGCTGGATTCCAAGACGGTCGAGGGCGAGTGGATGTCGGGGCTCTCCTTCGAGTCCGACGGCGATTATTGGTATTATTACGACAGCCGCACGGGTCGGCTCATGAAGCTGTGGACCTGGTGGTAATGAAAAGGTTGTTGGCCGCCTTCCTGTTCGGCTCCCTCATTTTCGGCGCCGCGGAGGCGCAGGATCGGCGCCGCCTTCTCGTGAGCCTGGAGACGCGGGGCTTCACCGCTTCGGAAACCGAGGCCTACGCCTCCTCCCTCGACGCGGCCATGGCCCGCTCGAGCCGCTTCGGCGCGGTCAAGCGCGCCGAAGCTCCGGCCGGCATCGTCGAGGAGGCCGGCCGCGGCGGCTTCGACCTGGCCGCCGTCGTGAGCTTGGAGAAGTTGTCCGACACCAATCTCCGCCTCTCTTGGGCATTGATGGGTCCCGACGGAGGTGAATCCGTCGCGAACGGCGGCGCCGAAACCGCGCTTCCCGACGCGAGGGACCTCGTCGATTTCTTCTGGCTCGACCTGGTCGACGCCGCAGAAAGGGCGAGCGCCGTAGTCAAGATCCAAGGCCGTTCGATGCTCGCGCTTCGGGGACCTCCCGGCACTATCGTAACCGGGATCGGCAAGGAAAGGCTCGAGCTGCCCGAGTCCGGCGAGCTCGAAGTGGGCTTGAGGGCGCCGGCCACCTACTCCTGGAAGGCGAGCGCGCCCGGTTACGCGAGCGCGTCGGGCGTTGTCGCCCTCTTCGGTGAACGGGTGGAACTCGCGCTTGAACTCGAAAGGCTCCGTCCTTGGGCCCTGGAGGTCGGACTTCTCAACGCGGCCTTCCCCGACCTGTGGGTTTCGTGGCGATTCGCGAACGACCGATTCTTCCTCCGCGCGGGTCTTCACCAGTACCTTGGCGGGCTTTCCTTGGCGCGGGAATCGCAATACTACGAACCCTCGTATTTCGTTTCCCTGCGCCTCGTCCAGCCGGGCTTGGGAGCGGGCTGGCTTCTCGGGAAGCCCGGCGGGGCCCTCAGGCCCTATCTCGGCGTCACCGCCTCGGCCCGCCTGGCCTTTCCTCCCCTCTCGCGGCTCTTCCTCGATCCCGTCGCGCCGCTTTGCCTTGAGCCCTACCTTGGCCTTGAGTGGAAGGCGGCCAAACGGGTCGGCCTATTCCTGGAACTCGGCGCCTGCCTGTACCTTTTCGGCGATCCCCTCTTGATGGCCGCCTCTTTGGCGGAAAAGGACTCCAGTCGTCCGCTCTATATCCACGGCGACTTCGGTTTTCTCGAGTTCCCCTCCTTCCGGTTCGGCGCGAGGCTGCGATTATGAACGCGGGATTCCGGCCTAAAGCCCATGCCGCGCCGGCGCTGTCTTTTCTGGCCGCGGTTCTCTGCGCGGCCTGCTGGGTGCCTTCCTGCGACCCCGCGATTTCCCTGTCGGCGAAATTCGAGAAGAAACTTGAAAGAGTATCGAGGATCGGACCGGTTTCGGCGAGCGGCGACTATCCGACCGATGGCCGCTTTTACGCGCGCTTGGTTCCGGTGCCGACCGAGGGGTATTGGATCAGGGAGGGCTTCGATTCGGTCGGCGCAAGCTACATTCAACGACAGCCTGACGGGCGTTTCTTGGTGATGGCCAGCTGGGGACAAGGCCGCGAGAAGGGCATCCCCAGCCTGGTCTTCGCCCGGCCCGTTCCCACCACGCTGCCGGAGGATCGATCCCTCATCGTCATGGTGGGGCGCGGCTCAAGCGGTGTCCAACTGCTCAGCTACAGCGCCGGCATGATCGCCGGCGGGCCCGCGCCAAACTGGACGATGCCTGATCCGGCGGAGCGGCTCATTGCCGCGGGGTCCGCGTCCTACGCCGGCGGCGCCGCCTCTGGAGCCTTCATCCACACCTGGACAGCGGTTCCCCCGCTGCGGTCGAACATCCAAGTCTATGATTTGACGAACGGCACGACCAGTCCGACAGGGACCAATACCAATCTCTACTCCGGACCGACACTCTATGGGCCGGGCTTTTATGCCTTCAATTCGACCAACAGCTATCATTACCTTTCCGCCTATGAAGGCAACGGCGCCATCCGGGCCTTCCGATGGGTCCAGCCGCCAAACGCGGCGGCTCCCATCGCGTTGACCGGCGTGGATCGGATGCTGACCGCCCTACTCCATGACGATCGCCTGATGGCGCAGGACGAGGCGACGACGCAGGTCTACGATCCCCTCGGCGCGCCGCTGTTTCTCCTGACGACCGGCGCCCTGCGCTTCTCCCACGAACTTCTGGTCGGAGGAACCTGGTACTGCTATTTCACCAGGAGCGTCGCCATACGCGGCAAGGACTTCACCGAGTATTACGCCGACGTCTTCCGCTTCCCCACCGCCCGCCTCGCGGAGCTCGCCCAGCCCTGAGGGGCCCTATTCATCCCTGAGACTTGGAATGCACGATAGCCCCGCCTCCCGTAAGGGAAGCGGGTCTTTCATTTCGGGCCGATGGCTGGGCGGGAGGGGAATCGCGGAGGCTAGCGTATTCCCTTTCTGAGGCCGGCGATGAATTCCAGCATGGTCGCGTCGCCGGCGTAGCGGGCTTCCAGGTCTTCGAAGTAGCGGGTCCTGGAAGCGGCGTCGCGCTGGCGAAGGGCGTTTTCCACGAGGTCCATCGCGTTGTAGAGGACCTCGCGCTGGCCGGCTTCCTGGAAGGCGCGCTCGTAGCGGGCGATGCGTTCGCGTAGCCCGGGCAGGGATTCGCCGGCGGCCGATCCCGAGAGGAATGCGTCGAGCTTGGCGCGGGCTTCGACGATCGCGCCGGAGCCGCCGGACGCGAGGGCGGCGTCCTCTGCGCCGAGATAGTCCTTGTAGGAGGAGATGATGGCGTCGTAGCGCGCCGCGGCCACCGTGAGGCGCTCGTTCTCCGCCTTGAGGTCGGCGATCTGCTTT
>JAEUJG010000409.1 GCA_016794765.1 Spirochaetaceae bacterium
GAGTCCCGGCCCATGTTCCTCTTCACCGTCCCCGCCCTCTCGGGCAACTTCATGAAGAAGATCATCTCCGGCATAGAGGAGAAGGGCGGCCTCATCGAGAAGCTCTTCAAGGCGGGCATCCGCGCCGGCATCGCCTACAACGGCGACGGCTTCCACAAGCCCTCCTTCTCGACGCGCGCCTGGAATTTCCTCCCGCACCGGATCGCCAAGCTCGTCATATTCAACAAGGTGCGGAAGATGATCTTCGGCGACGCCCTGCGCTTCTGCGTCGGCGGCGGCGCCCTCCTCGACGTGAAGCAGCAGGAGTTCTACGCGGCCTTCGGCCTCCCGATCTACCAGGGCTACGGCCTCACGGAGGCGGCCCCGATCATCTCCTCGAACACGCCGGCGCGGCACAAGTACGGCACCTCCGGCGTCGTCGCGCCCTCCGTGGAGTGCACGATCCGCCGCCAGGACGGCAGCCCCTGCGCCGTCGGCGAGACCGGCGAGATCGTCATCCGCGGCGGCAACGTGATGAAGGGTTACTTCAAGAATCCCGAGGCGAGCGCCCAGGCCCTCCGGGACGGCTGGCTCTGGACGGGCGACTTGGCCCACTATGACGAGGACGGCTTCCTCGTCGTGGTCGGCCGCGAAAAGGCCCTCCTCATCGCCGAGGACGGGGAGAAGTACAGCCCCGAGGACATCGAGGAGGCGGTCACCTTCTCCACCGACGTCATCGACCAGATCATGGCCTACTGCGACCAGAAGAAGTACACGACGGCCCTCGTCACCCTCGACGAGTCCAAGGTGAAGCGGCTCGTCAAGGACCAGGGCATCGAGAGCGCCGAGAAGCTCCTCGAGGCCCTCAAGGCCGAGTTCTACCGCTTCCGCGCCGATCCCAAGGCCAAGAAGGTCCAGCCCACCTGGGTTCCCGCCTGCTTCCAGATCGTGCCCCAGGCCTTCGGCGACAAGGACGGCACGGTGAACTCGACGATGAAGATCGTCCGCCACCGGATCGTCGCGGTCTACAAGGACCTCATCGACTACTCGTACAGCCCCGAGGGCTCCAAGACCGAGAACGCACGCAACCTCGAGACGCTCCGGAAGCTCTTCAAGCTGTCCTGATCCGCGGGCTGAAGGCGCCGCGACGCGGCGCTTGGAGCGGGGACCGACCTTTGGGTCGGTCCCCGTTTTTTTGGACGGTTGGCGGCGATGGTGTCACAAAAAGGGCAAAAGGCAAGAAATTATCCATTATTTTTAGACAAGGAGGGGAAAGTAACTTAACCTTAACGCAAAGAGTACTATTTCCCGGAGGACCCATGCGTCTGCGCGCAAAACTATCCCTGTATCTTGGCATTCCCATTGCCCTTGCGCTTCTCGGTCTCACGGTCATCGTCATCCGCCAAAGCGAGTCCAGCCTGACGGGGCTGTATATCCAGGCTTCCGAGCAGATCGCCCAGGCGCGGGCGGACGAGGTCTCCCGCTGGCTGGCGGGCAAGTTGGCCGCCGTCCAGCGCGGGGCCCAGGACCAAACCGTCCGGAGCCAGGACAAGGCCGCGATAAGCCGTTACCTCGAGGAGCGCGCGACCTTCGTCGATCCCGAGGTCGAGATCGAGTGGGTGGGCGACATCGCCGGCAACTACATGACGACCAAGAAGGCGGTCGGCAACGTCGCCGACCGCGATTACTACAAGGCGATCGTCAAGGAAGGGGCGCCGTATTTCGTCGGCAACGCCGTCGTGTCCAAGTCGACCGGCAAGCCGATCATCAACGTCGTCGCCGCCGTGAAGGGGACGGGCGGGGCCACCGCCGGCCTCTACGCCTACTCGCTCACCCTTGATACCCTCTCGGCCCTCGCCACCAAGGTGAAGATGGGCGCGAACGGCTATGCGGTCCTCGTGGACGGCAACATCCTCCTCATCGCCCACCCCAATCCCGCCCTCGCGATGAAGGTGAGCTTCAAGGAACCCTCCAAGCTCGGCTACAAGAA
Organism: Spirochaetaceae bacterium; assembly: GCA_016794765.1. Classification (GTDB taxonomy): domain Bacteria; phylum Spirochaetota; class Spirochaetia; order Treponematales; family Rectinemataceae; genus JAEUJG01. Next base: position 1,970 of record JAEUJG010000409.1, read on the forward strand.
CCTGGAGCCGGGCATCGCGAGGATCGAAAAACGGGAAGCCGGCAGCCAGGTCTACTTCGACGACAAGGGCGTGGAGAAGCTCTTCGTTTTCGCGCCGATCGCCGGGACGCCGGGCTGGTCCTTCGGCCTCATCGTTCCGATGGCGGACATCCGCGCGCCCGCCGTCGCCCTCGGCGGTCTCCTGGCCCTCGTCGCCCTCGCCGTGCTTGTCGGCCTGGTGTTGTTGACCACCGTCATCGTCACCCGTCTCGTCCGGCCGATCGCCGGCGTCACCCATGCCCTGTCCGTCCTGGCCTCCGGCAACCTCGACCTCTCTTCCCTCGACAAGGACGAGCGGGCCGCGATCCTGGCCCGCAAGGATGAACTCGGCGATTTGAGCCGCAACATGGATCTCCTCTACGACAAGGTCGCCGCCTTCGCCACCGCCGTGAAGGCCGCCAGCGCCCAGGTCGCCTCCGGTTCGCAGGCGATCAGCTCCACGAGCCAGCAGATGTCCCAGGGGGCGACCGAGCAGGCCTCGAGCGCGGAGGAGGTGTCCGCGAGCCTCGAGGAGGCCGCCTCGACGACGCATTCGAACGCGGACAACGCGGCCCAGACCGAAGCGATTGCGGTCAAGGCGGCGGCGAGCGCGGAAAAGGCCGGCGTCGCGGTGCGCGAGGCCATCGGCGCGATGAAGGAGATCGCGAGCCGCATCTCCATCATCGAGGAGATAGCGCGGCAGACCAACCTCCTGGCCCTCAACGCCGCGATCGAGGCGGCGCGCGCCGGCGAGGCCGGAAAGGGCTTTGCGGTCGTCGCCAGCGAGGTGCGCAAGCTCGCCGAGCGGAGCCAGAAGGCGGCGGGCGAAATCTCCGCCCTTTCCGTGAAGTCGAGCGCCGTATCGGACCAGGCCGGATCCCTCGTGGACGAGACCATCCCCGCCATCAAGCGGACGGCCGACCTCGTGCGGGAGATAGCCGCGGCGAGCGGAGAGCAGAAGCAGGGCATGGACCAGATCAGCGCGGCCTTGAGCCAGCTCGACGGCGTCATCCAGTCGAACGCCTCGGCGAGCGAGGAGCTCGCCGGCATGTCGGAGGAGTTGGCAGCGCAGGCCGCCACCCTCAAAGAGAGCGCCGCCTACTTCCGCAACGGCGACGCGGAGGAGGCGGAGCTGCTTCCCGCCGCGGAGGGTCCGCGAGCGCCGCGGCGCCGTCCCCGCCTCGCGGAGCGTGGCGATCGCCGACAGGCCGGCGGCCCGGACCGGCCCCGCCACCCGGGCCATCGCCCCCCGCGGCGAGCCGCAGGATGACGACTTCGAAACGTTCTAGTCCATCGCGACAAAAGAATAAGCCGCCCGAAAGGGCGGCTTATTCAATGGCGGCGGGAAACGCCGTGCGGAACGATGCGCCGGCGGCGATTCGTTCCGCTGATCTTCGCCAAGCGCCGGATCAGATAGCCGGCTGGCCGCGGCGGTTCTTTACCCAGTCCATCTCCGCGCGATATTCCTCGTCGGTCCTGACGAGGCCCATCTGCCGGCCCAGTTCCACGGCGAGCTCGGCGTAGCCTTGGCCGACGGCGGTGATGACATTGCCGTCCACGACGACGGAATCCGGGCTGAGCCGGGCCTTCTTATAGTGCTCGTGGAAGGGATTCTTCTCGGTGATTCCCGAAGTCCCGCCGGTGCACTCCCGGCCGTCGAGGAAGCCGTAGGCCGCGAGAAGCTCGGAGCCACCGCAGATGCCGGCCACCTTCTTGCCGAGACGCAAGGCTTCGCCGATGAAGGCCTTGAGCCGGGCGTTTCCGACGAGCGGGGTGACGTCCCCGCCGGGGATGAGGAGAAGGTCGAAGTCGCTGGCGCGCTCCTCGTCGAGGGTCGAGTCGGGGAGGAGCCGTTGTTGTTCCTCGTTTCGGTACTCCTTGTCCTCGAGCGCGAGGAAGACCACCTCCTCCTTCATGAACATGAGGAGGCTCAGCGCGATTTCAAACTCGGCGAAGCCTTCGTAATACAACACTCCGATTCTCATGCGGTTCCTTTCCCGGCGGCCATCGGCTCAGTAGCCCGGCAGCCCCGCGTACCATTCGGCGACGACGGCGTCTATCTCGCTCCGCGCCCCGTCAAGGGCGGCGCCGGCTGCCTTGGCCGCCGCGGGGTCTTCGCGGAGCGCCTCGGCCGCTCGTTCGGCCGCCATCGCGAGGCGGCGCTGGGCTTCGTCGCGGCGGGCGACGAAGGCGGGATCCAGCGACAGGCCGCCGGCCTTGGCGCGCTTGATCCAGGTCCGCTGGCGGGTCCAGTGCGCGTAGGCGGCTTCCGAGCCCTCGGCGTAGTCGTAGGCGGTCCAGAGAGGCAGGAATTCGCCCCCCGCGAGGACCAGGGGCTTGTAGAGGGAGAGGCAAGGATAGGAGGTTCCGGTGAACCAGAGCATGCCCCAACCCGGCTTGTCCCCGAACTCGAAGGCGAGGCTCGCCGTCGTGGCGCTGTTGACCGGGAAGGCGCCTTCGTGGACGCAGGGGCTTTCCATGCCGCCGCGGCGCCGCGGGTCGTAGGCGCCGTGGTCGCGGAGGGCGCCGAGCATGGCCGACAGTCCCAGGCTTCCGCGGGCCGCCTCGAGCGAGGCGCGCGTGAGGCCCCGGCGCACGTCGCCCTTCGTGAAGCGCAGGTAGAAGCGTTTTTCGACGTAGGGGCGCCAGGAATCCTTGTGGCCCTTCCTGCCGGCGTCGGCTTCGTCGGAGCAGGCCGCCCTTTCGTTGACGGGCGCGATCTCCTTGCGCGTTTGCGTGTCGAGGCGCTTGTAGTCGTCTTCGATCGTGTAGGCGTTGGAGATGGTCGCGCAGTCCTCGACCTGGCGCCAGGCCCAGCGCCGACCCGCGGTTTCGAGCACGAAGGCGCCCGCGGAGTCGGCGACGATGAAGCTGTTGTCGTAGTAGAGGCTGCCTTTGAAGGCGCCGTTGCCGCCCTGCCCGGCCGTCTCGACATGATGCGCCAGGTAGTCGCGCGCCTCCTCGGCGCTGGCGGAGGAGGAAAGCGCGGCGCGGAGCAGGTCCATGCCGAGCGCGCCGTCCTTGGCGGGTTTCCAGCGCGAGAACACGGCCTCGTTGCCGATGGCGACGCCCCTCTCGTTGACGCCCGCCTCGCCGCCCCGCATCCAGGAGGGGCGGGACAGGGCGAAGGCGTAGCCGCCGTCGGGACCGGGGAAGGCGCGGCCGCCGATCTCGAGTTTATCCGAAGCCGGGCGGCGCGGCACGAGGCAGAGCGCCTGGGGTTCGTCCGGGTGGCGGTCCGAGTTCTTGGCGAACCAGGATTTGCCGGCGGGGGAAAGCTCGGGGCCGGCGTAAAGGGTGTCACACATGGAAGAACCTCCTTCGGGTCGGCCGTAAGTCTAGTTTTTCCCCGCCCGCGGGGCAAGGGAATTCCGGATCAGGGGCTTTTCGAATATAGGTCGATGTCCTCGCGGAGCTTCCAGCCGTTGTTTCGCCAGAAGGCCGCGCCGAGTTCGTTGCCCTTGATCACCATGAGGTGGCATTTTTCGACCCCGGAGGCCTTGAGCGCGGCGAGGCCGGCCGCCGCGAGCCTTTGGCCGAGCCCGCGGCGCCGATGCTCCCCGTCCACGGCGAGATGGTAGAGGTAACCGCGCCGGGAGTCCGAGCCGCAGAGCACCGTGCCGACGACCCTGCCGTCGGCGCTCCGCGCGACGAAGGAGAGGCCGGGATTCCGCGCCAGGAAGGCCTCTATCCGTTCGCGGCTGTCGGCTTCCGACAGGCCCATGCCCGGCGTCCTGCCCCAGAGCTCGCGGGCGGCGTCATAGTCCTTCGGGCTGAAGACTTCGATCGTGGTCGTTTCCATGGTACTTCCTTGCGCCGGGCCTTTTTAGAGGAGGCCGCGTTCCTTGCCGCCCGCGGCCTTGACCGCGTCGACCGCCGCCTTGACGAGCTGGGTTTCCCCGCGCTTCACGACGATGACCGCGTCGGCCGTCTCCACGACGACGAGATCCTCGACGCCGGCCAGGACCACCATCCGGCCGCCCCCGAGGGCCATGCAGTTGCGGGAGGAGACGGCGAGGGCGCCGGGAGCCAGGGCGTTGCCCTCCCCGTCCTTGGACCGGGCCTCGTAGAGGGCGTCGAAGCTGCCGAGGTCGCTCCAGCCGAAGTCGGCCGGCACGGTCGCGGCGCGGTCGCTCTTTTCCATCACCGCGTAGTCGATGGAATCCGAAGGGATGGCGAGCATGTCGGCCTCGGCGACGCGGACGGTCGCCTCGTGACCCTGGGCTTCGCTTTCCATGATGGCCTTGGCGCGGGCGGCGCGGGAGGCCTCGAGGATCGCGGGGGCCAGCTTCCCGAGCTCCTCTAGAAAAGCGCCGGCGCGGAAGGCGAACATGCCGGAGTTCCAGTAGTGGCGGCCGGAGGCGAGGTAGGTTTCGGCCGTCGCCCGGTCCGGCTTTTCCCGGAAGGCGGCGACGCGGAGGTAGGCCTTGCCGGCCGGCCGCTCCCCCGCCTCGATGTAGCCGAAGCCGGTCTCGGGGTGGGCCGGCGCGATGCCGAAGGTGGCGAGGAAGCCGTCGTCGGCGGCGGCGAGCGCGTGGCCGGCCGCGGCGCGATAGGCCGCCTCGTCCGCGACGAGGTGGTCGGAGGGGACGACGAGGACGCTTTCGTCGGCCGGGAGGCCGAGGCAGGCCAGGGCGATGGCCGGCGCGGTGTTGCGGCCCACGGGCTCGAGGAGGTACTCGACGACGGCGCCGGCGGGGGCCGAGCGGCGGAACTGCTCCCGGGCCAGGTCGCGGTGGGCCCGGTTCGTCACGACGACGTAGCGGCCGCCCGCGGCCGCGTTGCGCGCCACCGTCCGTTCGAAGAGGGAGGGGCCGCCGAGGAGGTCGCAGAACTGCTTGGGAAAGGCGTTCTTGGAGAGCGGCCAGAGGCGCGTGCCGGCGCCGCCGCAGAGGATGATCGTCGTCATGGTTTTCCTTCTCTGTTTCGTCGGCGTCCAGGCCGGAGCCGGCCGCCGCATGGGTGGCAGTATAGGGCCGGAGGGCGAAAGGGGCAACGGTGGAAAGACGCTAGCGGCCGGCGGAAGGAAGGCGCAGGACCATCGTGCCGCGAAAATCGCGGAAGCCGAGCTTCAGGTAGAGGGGACGGCCGTCCTCGGTCGGGTGGAGCCTGAGGCGGAGGAGGTTTCGGATTCGGGCTTCCTCCAGGAGGAGGTCGAGGAGGGTCCGGGCCAGCCCGCGCCCGCGGTGACTCGGGGCGGTATAGACGCTCATCACGTAACCTTCGAGGCGGGAGGCCTTGGCGGCGGGATTGTTCGGCGACGCCGCCGCGCCGGCCCCGGCGCGAAGCCGGGCGCGGTCGATGCGGAGGGCCGCGCTGGCCACCGGCTTGCCCCCATCGAGGGAAAGCCAGGCGGCGAGGCGGTCACGTTCCATCGTTCGGCGGAAATAGGCGGTGAGATCCTTGCGGAGGGCATCCTCGTCGGGGATGCCGCCGTCCTTGACGATCCGCATGAAGTCGAGGCGCAGTTCGGCGAGGATCGGAGCCTCGTCCGGGCGCGCCCGGCGGAATTCGAGGCCGGCCGGGCCGCTTGTGCCCGGGGCGCGGCTGTCGGCTATAGCGCGGCTCCGGACTGGCCTTCCTCGGCCTCGTTGCCTTCGTCCTCGTCCGCGCCTTCGGTTAGGGCTTCTCCCTCGACGGGCTCCGCGCCCTCGGGATGGAGCTTGCGCTCGGCCTTCTTGGCCGCCTTCTCTTCCGCCTTCTTCTTGCGATCCAGCTCTTTGCGACGCTGTTCGCTATTATACTGATTGGGCCGCACGTTGCCTCCTTGATCCGGGTCACGTACGGCCCGATCCACTTACTTTAGCACGCCGGGCGATTACTTGCTACGGCAAAGCCCGCCCGCCCGGGCGGCCTTAGCGCATCTCCCGCAGGGATTCGGAGATGGAGAAGGCGTAGTCGCCGATCTTCTCGACATGGCGGACGAGGTCGATGAAGAGCAACTCCGTCTTGACGTCGGCGCCGGCCTTGAGGCGCTTGCGCGCCTTCTTCTTGAGCGAGCTCCGGAAGTCGTCGAGCTTCTGCTCGAATTCGGCGGCCAGGGCGAGCTCGGCCTCGCTGATGGGCTTGGCCGCGTTCTCCTCGACGAAGCGCAGGAACTCGTCGGCGATGAGGGTGTAGGGCGCCAGCGCCTCGAGCTCCTCCTTGTCGAGGACGAGGCCCTTGTTGCGGCATCGTTCCAGGAGCAAGGCGAGGCTCATGCAGGAGTCGGTGATGTTCTCGAGCTCGTCGACGACGCGGAGCAGGTGCTGGATGTTCGCCTGGGTCTTTTCCGCCGGGCTCTGCCTCGAGACCTCGAGGAGGAAGTGCGTGAGCTCCTCCTGCATGCGGTCCGCGTAGGTCTCCTCGTCGCGGAACCACTCGACCTCGGCGGCGATGTCCGAGGGCTGCTCCTTCACGTCGGCGCGGAAGCGGGAGAACATCGTCCGGGCCACGCCGGCCATGGAGCCGATTTCCTTGCGCGCGTTGACGAGGTTGAGCTCGGGTATGTCCAGGACCGGGCCCGCGGAGTAGGCGAGCTTCTTGCGCGCCTCGGCCTCGCCCGGTTTCTCCTTGATGAGCCAGGAGACCAGGGCGGCGTACTGCCGCACGAAGGGGAAGAGGACGACCGTGTTGAGGGCGTTGAAGAGGGTGTGCAGCATGGCGATATGGGCGCCGGCCGTCGTCGCCGTGATTTCGCCGGGCGTCACCCAATCGACCAGGCGGAGTATGGGATCGAGGAAAAGCACCACCCAGATGGTGCCGAAGACGTTGAACAGGATGTGGGCCCAAGCCGCGCGCTTGGCGTTCGTGTTCGCGCCGAGCGAGACCAGGAAGGAATCGAAGGTCGTGCCGATGTTGGCGCCGAGGGTGATGGCGGCCGCCATCGGGAAGTCGATGATGCCCTTGGCCGCGAGGCCGATCGTGATGGCGATCGTCGCGCTCGAGGCGTTGATGAGCATCGTGAAGACCGTGCCGACGAGGACGCAGACCAGGGTCGCGATCCAGCCCTTGTCCGAGAAGCTTTGCAGGAAGAGGAGGGCGTCTCCCGTCGGGTCGGGGATGGCCTTGGCCAGGAATTCGAGGCCGAGGAAGATGAGGGCGAAGCCCATGAGGCCGACGCCGTAGCTCGTGAAGGTGGTGCCGCGCTTCTTCATGAGGGACATGAAGAAGCCGAGGCCGAAGATCGGCACGGCCAGGGCGACGATGCTGAACTTCTTGACGCCGACCGCCGCGACGATCCAACCCGTCAGGGTCGTACCGATGTTGGCGCCCATGATGACGCCGATCGACTGGACGAGGGAAAGAAGGCCGGCGTTGACGAAGGACACGACCATGACGGTGGTCGCCGAGGAGGACTGGATGAGGATCGTGACGAGGACGCCGGTGAAGACCGACATGAAGCGGTTCTTCGTCATGAAGTTCACCGTGCGCTGGAGGCGGTCGCCCGCCGCGCGCTGGATGCCGTCCGAGGTGAGCTGCATGCCGTACATGAAGAGGGCGAGGGCGCCGGCGAGCTCTAGGCAGATGCGGATGATTTCTCCGACCATCGCTGTTCCTTTGGGGGAGGATTGGCGGTCTTGCTTCGGGGCTAATCCCGGTTTTCCACCTTGTGTATAGCCGAAGGACGGCTTCGCTGAAAAGGGGCTCCGGCGGGCGATCTGGATGGCGCCGGCCTTCCCGCGCTACTATCTTCCCTGCGGCCTTCCCAAGCCTCGTGGCCGCCCATTGCGGACTGGTATTGCGGACGCGCCCCGACGGGCGCGATATCGCTAGAAAAGGATTGATTGGATGAACAAGCAAGCAAGCGGCGCGCTGGTGCCCGCGCCTCGCCTTCGCGTCCTGGCCTTGGCCGGCGCCGTCCTGGCGGCCTTGGCCGCGCAAACCCTCGCGGCCGAGGAGCCGAGTCCCGCTTCCTTCGCCGCCTATGTCCCGACGGCGCCCGCCGCGGAATTGGCCGCGGGCAAGCCCCTCATCCGGGTGCATCGCGGCGCCGCCGCCTCGATTCTCGACACGACGCCGGGCCACGAGGCCGCCCGCCGAGTCGCCGCGGAAACCGCCGCCGAGTCGCCGCGCCTCGTCGTAGAGGCCCTGTTCCTCTGGAAGAAGCCCCGCGCCCTGTCCCCGGCGGCCGAACGCGCCGCCCTCTTCGACACGATGCTCGCCGTTCGCAGCCTGGAGGGCATCGAGTACTTTTCCGCCTCGCGGGGCCGCCGGGAAGTCCTGTTCAAGGAATCCTTCCGCGTCGCCGGCCCCGGCGACCTGGCGCCCCTGCCCGACCTCGCGCGGATGGGCGGCGTCGAGAGGGCGGCCTATTACGCCTGGCAGAAGGACGCGAGCTTCGGCGGCGTCGTCTACAAGATCGCCGCCGAGGCTGCGGGTGACGCGGTCAGGGCTTCCTTCACGAATGAGACTCCCATCCGCTACTCGATCATCCCCCTCGCCGGACCCGGCGGGCTCGTGATGCGCTTTGCCCTGGTCGACACGGCCGAGGGCGTGCTGTTCTACCTGGTCTTGGCGGCCAAGGCCGAGATCCCGGGCTTCCTGGCCAAGCGGGTCGAGGATTCCTTCACGAACCGCTCGAGCGCCATGTTCGCCTGGTTCGTCACCCGGGCCGAGGCGGCCTGGGCCGCGGGCCGCTAGAGCCTGATCCTGGCCGAAATGCCCGTGGGGGCAAGGCTGAGGGAGATCGCCTGGTCTTCCGATTCGGCGAGGTGGAGGTAGGCGTTGAGGCCGCCGACGAGGAGGCCGAGGCCCGCGCCCGCGGCGACGTCGGTGGCGTAGTGCATGCCGGCGGCGATCCGCGAGGCGCCGACGGCGGCCGCCAGGCCGTTCGACAGCCCGACCACCGTCCACTTGAGGGCCGGAGACTCGATGAAGCGAAGGGCCAGGACGGAGGCGGCGGCGCTGGAGGCGAAGGCCATCGTCGTGTGTCCCGAGGGGCAGGAGAGGCGGCTGTCCTCGTCGGCCAGCAGCTCGGCCGGCGTGCCGGCCTGGTAGTTGTAGGGACGCGGCCGCTGGATGAGGACCTTGAGCGTGTCCTTGGCGCCGAGGGCGAGAAGCTGGGTTTCGGCGACCAGGGCCATGGCCTTCCAGGTCCGGAGTCGTCCGCTTTCGGGTTCCCCGTCGAGGACGAAGGCCGTCGCGTAGGGCGCGGCCAAGACCAGCGCCTCGAGGATATCCGAGGCCGTGTCGATGCCGGCCGAGTAGGGCCGGGCCAGGCTCCGGTCGAAGGCGTTCACCGTGGAATAAGCGGGCAGGGCCGCGGCCGTGAGATCGGCGCCGCGCAGGTAGACCTTCGCGCCGAGAAAGCCGGCCGCGCCCGCCAGGCAAAGGCCGCCGTCCGCGAAGGGATCGAGGCGGATGCCTGCCGAGTCTCCGAAAAAGGCCGCGCCGCTTGAGGGTTCGGCGAAGGCGCCGCCCGCGAGGATGAGGGCGAGCGCGAGGGCGATGAGGGAACGCTTCATGGGAACTAGCTCCGTTCGAGTTCGGATTGCGGGCGTCGGCCCGTGGGACTCGTCATGATATATATCGTAAAGTATCCGCGTCGTCAGTCTTTCGACCGATCTTTCGGGGACGAAGCCCGGGCCTTCCGCCTGCGCTCCCGGACGAGGAGCAGGATGCCGGCCGCAACCAAGGACACGCCGATGCCGGTGGAGAGCCAGCCGGCCACGCCCATGGCCTGACCCGTCAGGATCCGCGCCGAATAAAAAAGGTTGAATACGCCCAGGGCGATGAACAGCGCGTAGCGCATCGTGTCGCTCATCCCCGCCCGGGGGCTCTTGTCGGTTTCTTCCTCGCCCATGCATTCCCTGCCTATCTCGTCGTGATCGGGCCGCCTTAGCGGGGCGCGCCGAAAATCCTGTCGCCGATGTCGGGCCTGAACCAGGCCCCCTCGAAGTTCACCTTGCGCGCCAAGGCGTAGGCCCGCTCGCGGGCCAGGCTCCAGTCGGGACCGAGCCCGACCGCCGTGAAGGAGCGGCCGCCCCCCGTGCGGAGCCGGCCCTCGGCGTCCCTGCCCGTGGCGGCGTGGAAGAGCAGCGCCGTCGGCTCGGTTTCTCCGGCAAGGGGCGCCGGACCGGCTTGCGCCTCCGGATTGCCCGAATCGCAGCCCGAGTCGATCGCGCCGAGGTCCACCGGGAGGCCGACGGGGTGGGAGATCGGGTAGCCGGGAGCCGCGACGACGATGCCGCAGGCGTGGCGCCGGGAAAAGCGGGGGGAGGGCAAGCTGCCCTCCGCGACGGCGGCGCAGAGTTCCTCGAAACCGCTTTCAAGGCGGGGCAGGAGGGATTGGGTTTCGGGGTCGCCGAAACGCACGTTGTACTCGAGGAGCTTCGGCCCCTCGGCCGTGGCCATGACGCCGAAGAACAGGACGCCGCGGTAGGAGAGCCCCTCGGCCGCCATGCCCTCGAAGCTTGGCGCGACGATCTCGCGCTCGATCCGGGCCATCAGGGCCGCGTCGGCGAAGGGGAGGGGGCTCACCGCGCCCATGCCGCCGGTGTTCGGGCCGCGGTCGCCGGCCAGGGCCTTCTTGTGGTCGGCCGCCGGCTCGAGGAGGACATGGCCCTTTTCCGTGCAAAGGCCGAAGACCGACAGCTCCCGGCCGACGAGGAACTCCTCCGCGAGGAGCTCGTCGGTCTCGAGCACCGCCTCGCCGAAGGCGCGGAGCTCCGCGGGATCGTCCGAGTCGAGGACGCCCTTGCCGGCGGCGAGCCCGGATTTCTTGAGGACGAGCCGGCCGCCGCGCCGCTCGTCGAGGAAGCGGCGGAGCTCGGCGGCTCCGCGGCCGGGCGCGAAGCGGGCGGTCGCCGCGCAGGGCACGCCGCGGCGCTCGCAGAAGGAGCGGGCGAAGGCCTTGCTCGCCTCCAGGGCCGCGGCCTTGCGCGGCGGGCCGAAGGCGGCGATGCCCGCCGCGGCGAGCGCGTCCACGAGGCCGGCCGCGAGGGGGACCTCGGGGCCGACGATGACGAGGGCGATGCCGAGCTCGCGGCAGGCGGCGACGACGGCCGCGGGATTATCCGTGTCGAGGGGGAGGTTCCGCGCGAGGCCGGCGGTGCCGGCGCTTCCCGGGGCGCAGAACAGCTCGGCGCCGCCGGAACGGTTCCTGGAACCGCCCTTGGCGCCGCTCTTGGCCGGGCCGGAGGCCTGGTCGGCGCCCCGTCCGAGGGCCCAGAGCATCGCGTGCTCGCGGCCGCCGTTGCCGACGACGAGTATCTTCATTGCCTCCTCCTTCCCGCCTCGATCCCGTCGAGGAGTCCGAGGACGACCCGGGGGTAGAGCCGGTGCTCTTCCTCGTGGACGCGGGCTTCGATCTCCGGAAGATCCGCGCCCGCTTCCGTCCTGAATTCACTCTGGGCGATGAGGGGGCCCGTGTCCATACCCGCGTCGACGAAATGAACGCTGACGCCGAAGCGGCGCTCGCCCGCCTCGAAGGCCCGGCGGATGGCGTGGGCGCCCGGCCAGGCCGGCAGCAGGGAGGGATGGACGTTGACGAGGCGCCCTTCCCGGCGCCGGACGAACTCCGGCGACAGGAGGCGCATGAAGCCGGCGAGGGCCACAAGCTCGGCGCCGGCTTCCCCGAGCGCGGCGTCGAGGTCGGCCTCGGCCGCCGCCCGCGCCTGCTCCGGATCCGCGGGGCGGCCGGGGCCTGCGTAGGCGACGTGGAGGGCCGGGATGCCGAGCGCGCGGGCCCGCTCGGCCGCGAAGGCGGCCTTGCGGTCGTAGGCGAGGAGGACGAGCTCGTGGCGGGGCGCGAGGGGATCTATCGCGGCCCGGCCGCGGATCGCCTCGGCCAAGGCCTGGAAATTCGACCCGTTCCCGCTCGCGAGGACGGCGAGCCTAGCCACGGACCACGCGGCCGACGCGGAGGAGCTCCGTTCCTTCGCGCTTGGCGACCGCGGTCAGGGTCCCCGCGTCGGCTTCCTTGGCGACGACGACCATGCCGATGCCCATGTTGAAGACCGCGCGCATCTCCGCCTCCTCGACCGGTCCGCCCTTCCGGATCTTGTCGAAGATCGGGGGCTCGGGCCAATCCCAGCTGAACTCGGCGCGGAGGCCGGCGGGAAGGACGCGGTCCACGTTGCCCGAAAGCCCCGAGCCCGTGATGTGGGCGGCCGCGGCGACCTTGTCCGTCGAGATCAGGGCCAGGAGCTCGCGCACGTAGATGCGCGTCGGGACGAGGAGCTCCTCCCAGGCGGCGCGGTCGCCTTCCGCGACGCACTTCCGGGCCAGGCTGTAGCCGTTCGAATGGACGCCGGAGCTCGGCATGCCGAGGAGGATGTCGCCCTCCGCGATGCGTTCGGGGCGGGGCAGGGCCCTGGGCTTGTCGACGACGCCGACGGCGAAGCCCGCGAGGTCGATGTCGTCCTCCGCGTAGAGGTCGGGCATCTCCGCGGTCTCCCCGCCGGTGAGTTCGCAACCGGCGAGCTCGCAGCCCGCGACGACGCCCTTGATCACGGCGTGGAGGATCTCGTCGCGGATCCGGCCGCAGGCGATGTAGTCGAGGAACTGGAGGGGCTGGGCGCCGCAGACCGCGAGGTCGTTGACGCTCATCGCCACGAGGTCGATGCCGACCGTGTCCCACCTCCCGAGCTTCTTGGCCACGAGGAGCTTGGTGCCGACGCCGTCCGTGCAAGTGAGGAGGAGCGGCTCTTCGTAGCCCTTCAGGTTGAGGGGCGAGCCGCCGGCGAAGCCGCCGAGGCCCCGGGATACCGCCTTGGAGGGCAGGCCCTTGATGAAGTCCGCGAAGTCGTCGCCCTTCCTGATCGAGACTCCCGCCTTTTCGTAGTCGAGGCCGCTCATCGTCGTTCCTTTCCGCCCGAGTCCGGACGGAAGGGGTGGTTTCCGTCGAAGCAGGCGGCGCAATAGCCGGAGGGTTTGTCGAGGCCGGCGAGAAGCCGGTCCACGGGGAGGAAGCGCACCGAGTCGGCGCCGACCTCGCGGGCGATGCCCGCGGGATCGAGCCGGTTCGAGATCAGCTCCTCCCGGGAGGGGATGTCGATGCCGTAGTGGCAGGGCCACTTGAGCTCCGGGGCGGCCAGGCGCAGGTGCACCTCCCTGGCGCCGGCCTCGCGGAGGAGGCCCACGATGATGCGGCTCGTCGTGCCGCGCACGAGGGAGTCGTCGATCATGACGACCCGCTTGCCGGCGACGACCTCGCTCACCGCGTGGAGTTTGAGCCGCGCGGCGAGCTCGCGCTGGTCCTTCGTGGGCAGGATGAAACTCCGGCCCGCGTAGTGGCTCCGCGCCAGGCCGAAGTCGAAGGGAATGCCCGCGCGGCGGGCGTAGCCGATGGCGGAGATGTTGCCGGAATCGGGCACCGGCACGACGACGTCGGCCTCGAGGCCCGCCTCGGCGTCGAGCTCGGCGAGGGCCTCGCCGAGACGGACGCGGGCACCGTGGACCGATTCTCCGAAGACCTCGGAGTCCGGCCGCGCGAAGTAGATGAGCTCAAAGACGCAGGAGCGGCGGGGCAGGGCCGGTTCGAGGAAGAAGGTGCGCGCCCCGTCCTTGTCCACGATGAGGACCTCTCCCGGCTCGATTTCGCGGTAGTCCATGGGCCCCACCGCGTGGAGGGCGCAGGTCTCCGAGGCGACGTAGGTCGCGCCGCCCTTCGTGCCGACGTAGAGGGGGCGGAAGCCGGAGGGGTCGCGGATCGCGACGAGGGCGTCCTCGTGCATGACGGTCAGGCTGTAGGCTCCCTCGAGGGCCGCGAGCGCCTCGCGGAGGAAGGCCTCGCGCTTCGCTTCCCTCGAGCGGGATATCAGGTGGAGGATCAGCTCCGAATCGGCCGAACCCTGAAAAATGGAACCGGCGGCCGTGAGCTCCTCGCGGAGGCGGCCGCCGTTCGACAGGTTCCCGTTGTGGGCCAGCGCGAGCCGGCCCTTGTTGCAGCCCACGACGATGGGCTGGGCGTTCTGCAGCCCGCCGCCCCCCGCCGTGGAATAGCGGACATGCCCTATCCCGAGACTGGACTTGCGTTCCTCGCCGAGGACCCGGCCCAGCACCGGCGCGACCATGCCGAGGTCCTTCCGGCTGGCGTAACGTCCGCCTTCTTCCCAAGCCATGCCGCAACTTTCCTGCCCCCGGTGCTGGAGGGAAAAAAGCATGTAGAAGAGGCGTTCGGGGATGTTGATGGGTTCGGGGGAGAAGAGGCCCGCCACACCGCAGTAATGGCCGAGGCCCTGGTCGATAGGCTCCATGCGCGGTTCTAACACGCGCGGACCGGGAGGGTCAAGCGAGGCGGGGGGGCGGGAAAAATTGTCGGCCTTGGGTTTTTCTCGGTATCGCGCTATATTATACGCCGTCAGGAAATTCTGGCAAAAACAATCATGGAGGTTTCTATGAAGAAACTCGGCATCGCGATGATTTTCGCCCTAACCTTGGCCGCGGCCCTGGCCGCCCAGACCGCTCCCGTCGATTCCAAGGGAGCGATGGCCTTGCAGTTCACGATGGATGGCCTTGGGACCTTTGGCATCGGTGGAACGCCGGTGGACCTTCCCAACGGCGCCTATACGGGCACGAACTGGGCGGCCACCGGCTACGGCCTCGGCGCCAAGTACTTCGTGATCGACAAGCTGTCGGTTGGCGCGGGGCTCTATTTCAGTTCCGACTCGGTTACGCTGAGCGGTTCCGCGAACGTGCGCAAGACCGGATACTTCGGCCTGCGTCCCTTCGCGACCTATACGCTCGCCAAGAAGGGGCCCGTGGCCCTCACGGCGGGCGGCTACCTGTCCATGGGCTTCTACAACGAAGACGATCCCGCCAATACCACGAAACTGGCGTACAGCGTCTTCGGCGGCGGAGCGACCTTTGGCGCCGAGTGTTTCGTCATGAACGGCGTTTCCCTCGGCGCGGATTACCGTTTCGGCGCGAACTTCTACAAGATGGCCGAGACCAACACCGTAACCAACGCCGTCACGACCAACTCCTACTCGAGGATCGGAACCGGTTCCGCCAGCGTCTTCCTCAGCTTCTACCTCTGATTTCGCCCAACGCGAAAAAAAGCCGCCCGGAGCGTCGGGCGGCTTTTTTTCGGGGCGAAGCCTCACTGGAACCGCTCCGCCTCGGGGCTGTCCTCGTCGATGTCGGCGACGGGCTCGGCCGCGGGGATCGGAACCTCTTCGCCCTCGCGGGGGGCGACGGATCCGGGGACGGGGGCCTTCACGTAGGTGAAGTTGCGCAGGACCTTCACGAGGACGTTGATCCGGTCGCGCGCCGCCTGGATCTGGGCGATGATTTCCCGGTTGCGGGCGCCGCCGAAGGTGCGGATGTTCGTCACGAGCTCGGGGCTCGAGCGGCGATAGTCCGCGCTGAGTTCGGTCAGGGCTTCGCCTAGCATGGCGAAGAGGCCGGCCTCGTCCTCGACGATCTCCTTGGCGCGGCCGTTGATGGCGTCGACGAGGCGGGTCAGGAAGGAGGCGATGTCCTTGCCGCGCCGCATTTCCTCGACGTAGCGCTTCATCGCCACGATGGAGACGCGGCCGTTGCCGAGGAGCTGTTCCTCGAAGTCCGAGATGCGCCCGCCCGAACGCTCGCACTGGTAGAGGATGTTGGCCAGGTTGTTCTGGAAGCCCTTGTTGTCGAAGTAGCCCTCCACGAGGAGTCGCTTGACCGATTCCTTGATGGAAGGCTCGAAGACGTCGTGGACGAAGGTCTTGAGGAGGCGGAGCGGCTTGATGTAGGAGAATCCGTTCGGGCTTTCCCGGCGGAGATAGGCGTCGTTTTCGTCGTCGTAGCCGTCGATCTCGTGGATTTCCGCCTCGCCGAAAAGGTTCTTGATGTCCGCGCTGATGGCGCTCTCGTGGCGTTCCCGCTGGAGCCGCTCGCGGTCCTTCTCGAACTGTTGGGTGAGCCGCCGGCGGTAGGTTTCCACGAAGTCGTGGCGCTCGCGTCCCGTCGCGGGGAGGAGGTAGGGATCGCCCTTCGTCGCGCGCGCGAGGGCCAGGAGGAGGTCCGGCGAGAGGCGGCCGCTTCCGAGTTCGATGAGCCGCGCGAAGATCTTGTCGAGCTTCTTCTTCTTGACCTCGTCGAGGCCGCCGGAGGAGCGCCGCTCGATGAGGCGGAGGAGATTGGCCTTGAGCTCCTGCGAGAAGAAGAATCCCGCCAGGAGGTAGTAGAGGTCGAGGAGTTCGGGATGCGTCTGCTCGCCCTCGGCCGGCGCGAAGTCGGGGCGGCGGTTCGGGTTGTCGAGGGCGACGCCGGGATCGAAGAGGCCGAGGATGCGTTCGTAGTCGTGCCGGCAGAGTTCGATGAAGCGCTCGACTTCGCCGAGCTCGAGGTTTAGCTCGCGGGCCGCGAGGGATTCGACCTCGCCGAGGAAGGACTGGAACTCGTCGGTCAGCGCGTCGATTTCCCGGTCGGGATCGAGGGAGGTGTTGATGCGCTCGGCCATGCCGTCGTAGGTGAAGGAGGCCTTGCGTTCCTGGGTCCCCGGGGGCAGGCGGCACTCGATGAGGTGGTCGAAGAAGCGCTGCGAGACGCGCGCGTCGCCGGAGGCGACCGTGGCCCGCGCCAGTTCGGCGAGCGGCCGCAGGGCGCCGCAGAAGCCGTAGAGCGCCTGGGCGAAGCCGGGCAGGACCAGGTTCTGTTTGGGGCGATAGTAGGGCGGGCGGAGCTCGGCGAGGGTCGCGTGGACCCGCTTGAGGTCGGCCTTGCGCCGCGCCTCTTCCGGATCGCGGGAGAAGAGTCGGGCGAACAACGTTTTTATAGATGCGAGGAGACCCATGCGCCCATTGTAGGCTCTCATGCGCCGCCGCGGCAAGCGTCTTTCGGGCGGCTTCCCGGTGCGGACTCGGCGGCGGGTCAGGCCCGATGCGCGGCGAGGAGGAAGTAGGGCTCGGCGCCCGGCAGGAAGGGGCGGATGGCCGCCTCCGCCTGGGCGCGGGAGCCGAGCAGGGCGCGCTCGGCGCAGATGGGGGCCTTGAGCCGGAGGGCGAGCGCTATCGCGTCCGAGGGCCGGACCTCGCGGGAGAGGCGCCGGAAGCCCCGGCGGTAGACGAGCCGGGCCAGGGGGCCCGAGCCGGCCAGCTGGGTCGCCGCTCCTTCGCCGTAGAGCTCGGCGCGCTCGAGGCTCATGCCCCCCTCCCGGAAGAGCTCGGCCAGGAGGTCGTGCGTAAGGGGGCGGGGCGGCGCTATGCCCTCGAGTTCGATGATGATGGCGCTCGCCTCGAAGGCGCCCACGGGAACGGGGATTCCCGCCTCGCCGGCCGCGTCGAGAAGGAGGACGATGGGCGCGCCTTCTCCCGGGTCGACCGCGACGCCGTGCACCCGAACTTCGACGTAGTCCTTGCTCATATCGCTAAGTATAGCCCGGTGAGCGGCCGCTTTCACTGGAAATGACCGGATTATGCGGGCTCGCGGCGACTCTTCCGCTATTGACACCCCCCCGGCCCCCGCCTAGACTTTTTTTCGACGATATCCGCCCGATCCACGAGGCTTGCGGGCGGGGAAGGGCGCCACGGGCATGTCCGATTTCCTCGGCGACGCCGATTTCGAGCTCTATAGGAAGCTCATCTACGACGAGAGCGGCATTCATTTTTCCGCCACCAACCGCTCCATCCTCGAAAGCCGCCTCAAGGAACGTCTGCGGGAAAAAAAGCTCGACAGCCTCAAGGCCTATTACGACCTCATCCTCCGGGACAAGGAAGAGCTCAAGACCCTCCTCGATTCGGTGACGACCAACCTCACGCGCTTCTTCCGCAACCAGCCGCATTTTGACGCGATCGAGCATTATGTCGTGCCCGAACTCATCAAGATGCGCGGCGCCTCGGGCGACCGGAAGCTGCGCTTCTGGAGCGCCGGGTGCTCGACCGGCGAGGAGCCCTACACCGTCGCGATGCTCCTCAAGGAGATCCTGCCCCCGGGTTGGGGCTTCGAGGTCGTGGCGAGCGACATCAGCCTCAAGTCCCTGATGGTCGGCAAGGAGGGGTTTTACGCGGATTCCCGCATCCAGGGCATCCCCGAGGCCTATCTCCCGAAGTACTTCGACAAGAAAGCGGGCGGCTACCAGATCAAGGACGAGATCAAGAAGCTCGTGCGCTTCGACTACCACAACCTCAAGAACGACTCTGGCCTCCGGAATCTCGACGTGGTATTCTGCCGCAACGTCCTGATCTACTTCGACGAAGCCGCGCAGAAGGCGAGCATCGAGCGCTTCTGGGACGCGATGGCTCCCAAGTCCTTCCTGTTCATCGGTCATTCGGAATCGCTTTTCGGCATGAACACGAAATTCGAATTCGTGAAGACCGATTGGGCCTGCTTCTATCGCAAATTCATCTAGGGGGATTTCCGTGCCGGATCCGGTTTCCGTTCTCGTCGTCGACGACTCGGCGCTCATGCGCAACCTCGTCTCCAAGATCATCGAAGCGACGCCGGGGCTCAAGGTGGCCGACAAGGCCATGAACGGCGTTTTCGCGCTCCAGAAGATCCCGCGCTGCGATCCCGACGTCATCGTCCTCGATATCGAAATGCCGGAGATGAACGGCATCGAATTCCTGAAGGAGCGCAAGCGGCTCGGCCTCGAAATGCCGGTCGTCATCCTCTCCTCGGTCGCCAAGGAGGGGGCCGAGGTGACGATCGAGGCGCTTTCCCTGGGCGCCGTCGACTTCATCACGAAGCCTTCGGGCTCGGTCTCCTCCGACATCCACACCGTCGCCGGCGAACTCTCCCGCCTCCTTCTCGCCTACGGTTCGCAGTACCAGAAAAAAAAGGGCAAGCAGCCGCCGCAGTACGAATTCGAGGCGCCCGAGCGGCTTTTCGAGCCGGCTCCCGTCCTCGAGGGCAGGCAAAAGGCCCGCGAGCGGCCGGAGCCCCCGGTCCCCCTCCGCCAGCCGGGGCCGATGGAGCTCATCGCCATCGGCATCTCCACCGGCGGGCCGAACGCCCTCCGCGAGGTTTTCGCCAAGATCGACGCCGACCTTCCCCAGCCCATCGTCGTGGTCCAGCACATGCCGCCCGGCTTCACCGAGGAATTCGCGAAGAGCCTGGACCGGATCTGTCCCCTCGACGTGAAGGAGGCCGCGGAGGGCGATCTCGTCAGGCCCGGCCGCATCCTCATCGCGCCAGGCGACAAGCACATCGAAGTCGAGCGGCGTCCCTTGGGAGCGATCGCCCACCTGTCCGACGCCCCGCCGATGAACGGCCACCGACCGAGCGCCGACGTCCTGTTCGCGAGCGTGGCCAAGGCCTACGGCAACCGGGCCATGGGCGTCATCATGACCGGCATGGGCCGGGACGGCGCCCGCGAGCTCGGTTCCATCTTCAAGGAGGGCGGCCTCACCCTGGGGCAGGACGAGGCCTCCAGCATCGTCTACGGCATGCCCAAGGCGGCCTTCGAGCTCGGCCACGTGACGCAACAGGTGCCCCTCGCCGAGATGGCCGCGACCCTCTCCAGGCTGGGGAAGCAGCACCGTTCCTGAGTCCCCGCCAACGGCGGCCGGACGGCGGCCGACCGGCGTTTGCCGATCCGCCGAGAAAGGCTTATCTTTCTGGTAAGGCTTCTTCGCCCCGCGGCGGGAAGCCGGGGAGGATGGCATGACCAAGGAATCGAAGAACAGCAAGGACGAGGGCAAGCGGGAATCCGCTCGGGACACGAGGATGATGGGAAGCCTGACCAAGGGCCTGGCCGGGATGGCCATGCCGCCGCCCCACCCGATGACCGCCGAGCAGGATCGCCTCGAGGACGAGGACGGTCCCTTCGACGACGGTGTTCATTGAAGCCGGCGCCGCCAGGCGCCGCAAAACAAGAGGCCGCCCGATCGGGCGGCCCATTTATTGTGCGTCAGGCGGGGGAATCAGGCCTGCACGACTTCCTTGACCTCGGGAATGACCTTCTTGAGGTAGTTCTCGACGCCCTGCTTGAGGGTGATCACGGCCATGGGGCAGGAACCGCAGGCGCCCGTCAGGCGCACCTTGACGATTCCGTCTTCACCAACCTCGACGAGCTCGATGTCGCCGCCGTCGGCTTGGAGGGAGGGGCGGACGTCCTGAATGGCGCGCTGGACTTTCTCTTTGAGCATGCGGCTCTCCTTTCTCTACAATTTATCCATCCCGAAGGGCCGTGGTCAAGCCGCGCCTTCGCGCGCGGGCATGGCAGAGGATCGAAAGCTGTGCTAGAATGGCCGAACTTCCGCGGAGAGGTCCGATGGCACGTACAATCGTATTCGTCAACCAGAAAGGCGGCGTAGGCAAGACCACGACCGCGATCAACCTCGGGGCCTATCTCGCCCTCAAGGGCAAGCGGACCCTCCTCGTCGATTTCGACCCGCAGGCCAACCTGACGAGCGGCGTGGGCGGAACGCCCGGCGGCAAGGGCGGCAAGGGCGTCTACGAGGTCGTCATCAGCCAGGCCGGCATCGCCGAGACCGCCGTCCCGACGAAGGTCGAGGGCCTGCACCTCGTGCCCTCCTCGATCGATCTCTCCGGCGCCACCGTCGAGCTCGTCGACAAGGAAGACCGCAACGGCTACCTGAAACGCGCCCTCGAGCCGGTCCAGGCCGACTACGATTACATCCTCATCGACTGCCCCCCCTCGCTCGGCGTCCTCACGCTGAACGGCCTGGTCGCGGCCGACGAGGTCCTTATTCCCCTCCAGTGTGAATACTTCGCCTTGGAAGGACTCTCCCTCATCCTCCAGACCGTGAGCCTCGTCCAGAAGAGCATGAATCCCCGGCTCAAGGTGGGCGGCATCGTCTTCACGATGTACGACTCCAGGACCAAGCTCGCCCAGGAAGTGGTCCAACAGGTTTCCGAGTACTTCAAGGACCGCGTCTTCCGCACGATCGTGCCGCGGAACGTCCGCCTCTCCGAGGCGCCCTCCCACGGCGTGCCCGTCTGCCTGTACGACCCTTCCTGCATCGGCGCCAAAAGCTACGAGTCCCTGGCCCGGGAGCTCATCGCCCGGGTGGAGGGCGGTTCGGCCGGCGCCATAACCGGCCCGCAGGTCGGCGCTCCCAAGGGCCTCGAGAAGGTCGAGCCCGGTCTTTTCGCCGGCGTTGCCTCCGGCGGCGGCGCGGGGAAGGGCTCCCGGGACGGCGACGCCGATGAGTAAGCATTTCGCCGCCGGGCCCGGAGCCCGCGATAGGAACCGCTCGCATGGCTAAGCAATTCGGCCTCGGAAAGGGGCTCGGCGCCCTCATCCCCGACCCCGATCCCGTGCCGATCGCGCCGGGACCGGCGGAGGGCCAGGTCCAGGCTTCTGACGCGGCCTCCGCCTCCGCCGGGGACGGCCCGGTTTCCGCGGCCGCGGTCCAGGCGAGCGTCCAGGGCGGCGTCCTCCGCGTGCCCCTTTCCCGCGTCGAGCCCAATCCCGAGCAGCCGCGCAAGACCTTCTCCGAGGCCTCCATCGCCGAGCTCGCGGACTCGATCCGCCGCCACGGCCTCATCCAGCCCATCGTGGTCGAGGACTCAGGCGAGGGCCGCTACCGCATCGTCGCGGGCGAGCGCCGCTGGCGCGCCGCCAACGTGGCCGCCCTCCGCGACATCCCCGTCATCGTCCGCTCCTTCTCGCCGGAAAAGCGCCTCGAGATCGGCATCATCGAGAACGTGCAGCGCGAGGACCTCAATCCCGTGGAAGAGGCCGAGGCCTACCGCGCCCTGATGGACCTCACCGGCTGCACCCAGGAGGAGGTCGCGGACAAGGTCGGCAAGAGCCGCCCCGCCGTGGCCAACGCCCTCCGCCTCCTCAAGCTGCCCGTCGCCGCCCTTGCCTCCCTGCGCGACGGCAAGATCAGCCCCGGCCACGCCCGCGCCCTCCTCTCCGTCCAGGATCCCGGCTCGCGCGAACTCCTCTTCGCCCGCCTCCTGGCGGAGGAGCTCTCCGTCCGCCAGGCCGAGGCCGCCGCCCAGGACCTGAACCGCGGCCTCAAGAACAACACCGCCCGCGTCGTGGCGGGCGCCGCCAAGGAGCCCGAGTCCCGCGAGGCCGAGATCGTCGAGCTCGAGGGCAAGCTCATCGGCGCCTTCGGCACGAAGGTGGCCGTCAAGGGCGACTCCCGGCGCGGCACCATCCAGATCGAGTATTATTCGCTCGAGGACCTCGAGCGCATCATCGGCGTCGTTTCGGGAGAAGGCCGCTAGCCCGGGCCCGAAGCGGCGCCGCGCCCCTTCGGGGGAAGGAGCCGCATCATCCACGAGACCATCGGTCCCGGTCCGCGCCGCGCGCGGCTCGCCGCCCTCCTCGCCGCCCTCGCGGCGGGATCCTTGTCCCTCGCCGCGGCGGCTTCCGTCGCCGCGGCGGCTCCCGGCTCCGCCCGGAACGTCCCCGCCCGGAACGGCATCGCGGCCGGCGCGGATCTCGCCGCGCTGGCCCGGCGGCCCGAACTCATCGCCATGGACATGCGCCGTTTCAAGGATCCGGCGAGCGGCGAGACGAGGATCGAGGGCGGAGCCGAGGTTCATGGGGTCTTCGACGCCCCCATCGGGCAACTCGTCGCGGCGATGGACGACCGCGTCGGCCAGCTCGCCTTTTCCCCCCGGCTCCTGAGTTCGAAGGAAGAGCTCCGAGAAGGCCCCCGCGTCGTCTTTCTCCAGGACATCGGCATCGACTTCCTCGGCGCGCGGGTCGCCTACGCGGTCCGCTCGGAAGCCTACCGCGAGGAGCTCCCCGGCGGGGCGGTCGCCTTCAGGACCATCCTCCTCGACAGCCTGGACGGCAAGCTCTTCGCGTCCACGAGCTCCTGGTACTTCGAACCGGTGACGGTCGAGGGTCGGCGGCTCGTCTACATCCGCTATCACGCGATGCAGGGAATCAGGAAGCCCGGCTTCGGCATGGAGAGCCTCATCAAGGCCTTTACCCCCTCCGAGATGAAGGGCCTCATGGCCGCCCTGGCCCGGGAGGCGAACAAGCGCTCCGGCGCCAAGTGAGGCGCCTCGTCTTGACTCTCCAAGGCGCTACGGATAGTCTTTTATCGTTATAGGATATCCATCCTTCCCCCAAGGAGTCACCATGAGCATCATTGAATACGTCGAGGCGCGCGAGATCCTGGATTCCCGCGGCAATCCCACCGTCGAGGTCGACGTCGTCCTGGAGGACGGCACCCTCGGCCGCGCGGCCGTTCCCTCCGGCGCCAGCACCGGCGAGTACGAGGCCGTCGAGCTCCGCGACGGCGACAAGAAGCGCTACCTCGGCAAGGGCGTCCTCAAGGCCGTCGAGAACGTCAATACCGCGATCGCCGGAGAGATCTGCGGCCTCGACGCCCTCGAGCAGGTCGACATCGACCGCACGATGATCGACCTCGACGGGACCGAGAACAAGGGCAAGCTCGGCGCCAACGCCATGCTCGGCGTCTCCATGGCCGTTTCCCGCGCCGCCGCCGAGTTCCTCGGCATCCCCCTCTACAAGTACCTGGGCGGGCCCCACACGACCCTCCTCCCCGTGCCGATGGCCAACATCATCAACGGCGGCAAGCACGCGGACAACAAGATCGATTTCCAGGAGTTCATGGTCATGCCCGTGGGCGCCGAGTCCTTCCGCGAGGCCGTCCGCATGACCGCCGAGGTCTTCCACAACCTCAAGAGCATCCTCAAGGCCGACGGCCACAACACCTCGGTCGGCGACGAGGGCGGCTTCGCCCCGAACATCGGCAACGAGGACGCCCTCGACTACATCATGAAGGCCATCGAGAAGGCCGGCTACCGCCCCGGCGAGGACCTCGCCATCGCCCTCGACTGCGCCTCCAGCGAGCTCTTCGACGAGGGTGACCGCAAGGGCTACAAGTTCTGGAAGTCCAACCCCGGAAAGCTCTTCAGCGCCGACGAGATGATCGAGATCTACACGAAGTGGGTCAACAAGTACCCCATCATCTCCATCGAGGACGGCCTGGACCAGAACGACTGGGACGGCTACGTGAAGCTCACCAAGGCCCTCGGCGGCAAGGTGCAGATCGTCGGCGACGACTTCTTCGTCACCAACACCAAGCGCCTCGAGAAGGGCATCGCGATGGGCGCCTGCAATTCCATCCTCATCAAGCTGAACCAGATCGGCACGGTGACCGAGACCATCGAGGCCATCGACATGGCCAAGCGCGCCGGCTACACCGCCATCGTCTCCCACCGCTCCGGCGAGACCGAGGATTCCTTCCTCGCCGACCTCGTCGTGGGCCGCGAGACCGGCCAGATCAAGACGGGCTCCATGTCCCGCACCGACCGCGTCTGCAAGTACAACCAGCTCATGCGGATCGAGGACGAGATGGAGGGCATCGCGGAATACCCCGGGATGAAGGCCTTCTATAACGTCCGGAAGTAGTTCCTGTCCACGATCGCTCCGACGGGCGATCGCGCAGCCATGGGCGATCCGCCGTTCCGGCGGCGAATCGCCGCGCGGGCCCCGTGAAAACGGGGCCCGCGCGTTATCGGGTCGGGCCGATGGGCGCATGCGGCGGAAACGCGAACCAGCCGCTCGGCATCCGGGAGGGAGTGGGGCATGGACAGGCTTTTCGCGGCGGAGCGGGAATTCGGGGAGAGGCTCGGCGCCGAGGGCCGCCAAGGGATTCTCCGCGACATAGATCGCGCGAACTGGCTTAGGCTCCGGATCTTCTACGGCCTCACCATGCTCTTTGAGCTGCTTCTTGTCGCGATGGTCGACCTGCCGGCCCTCGTGGCGGGCCGTTCCGGAACCAGCATGGCCGGACGCGGCGAACCGCCATCCCTGCCCTTGGCGTACATGGCCTGCCATATGGGTATCTTCCTGGCCTGCGGACTGGGACTATTCTCTGCCTTCCGCGGCCTCGGCGCGAAGGCAAGTCCTCTTGCGTCCAAACAGAGGCTGTCCGCCGCGCCGACCCTCATGCCAAGCCTGATCGCCATGGTGATCCTCACGATCCTGGGCGTGATCGCCGCCTTGGACCAGTTGCGAAGCGGAGACATCAGCGCATTCACGATCAACATAGTCGTCGCCGCCCTCCTGATTTACATCCGGCCTCCCCTCGGCTTCCTGGTCTTTACTCCTGGATTCCTCCTCATGTTCGCCGGGGTGGCGTTGCTGCAGCGCGACGCCGACTTGCGTCTGGCCCATCTCGTCAACGGGGGCATCTTCTACAGCGCCGTCCTTCTCCTCTCCGCCTATCTCTATAACAACCACTACAGCCAGCTGGCAAAATCCATCCTGATCGAGGATGCCGCGGCCAAGATCCAGGACCTGTCGCTTCATGACGAGCTGACGGGCCTTTCCAACCGCCGGGCTTTTATCGCCATCGTCGAGCGGGAGCTCGCGCGGATGAAGAGGGAAGGCCGCCGCGCCTATCTGGCCGTCGCCGACATCGACCACTTCAAGACGCTGAACGACCGCTGCGGGCACCCGGCCGGGGACGCCATGTTGCGTCTGGTCGCCGAGACCCTCGCCGATTCCACGCGGGCGGTCGACGCTGTCGCGCGCTGGGGCGGAGAGGAGTTCATTTTCTTCATCGCGGTCGGCGATGCGGAGATGGCGAGGGAGGTGCTGGAACGGGCCCGCCGGACCCAGGACGAGGCGAGGCTCCGGCACGAAGGCCAAACGCTCTCGTGCACGCTCAGCTTCGGCTTCGCCGAGCTCAAGGCCGAAGAGGGCGAGGATGCGTTCTCCAAGGCCTATCGCCGGGCGGATGCGGCGCTCTACGCCGCGAAGGAAGCCGGGCGGAACCGCGTGGTCGGGGCGAGCGCCGAATAAAAGCCGGGTGTTCCGCTCCGGGCCCGGGAACGCGGAACGGGCCGAGGCTGCGGTCTCCTTCCAGTCCCGGCGCGGCGGGAAGACCTCAGAGCTCGCCGAGGGAAAGGTCGCCGTGGATCTTGTAAAGCCGGCCTTCGCGGTCGACCTCCAGCCGGCGCTCGGGGAAGTGTTCGGGGAGGAAACGGCGGAGGAGCTCGAGGACCTCGAGTTCGATCGCCTCGCGGGCGGCGGGCGGGATCTCCTCGCCGGCGGCCAGGTCGATCTCGACGAGGTAGCCTCGGCCGAGCCTCGAGCCGAAGCCGGGGTCGAAGAAGACGCCGAGGTTGAAGAGGCCGTCCGCCTCGGGATTGGCCGTCTCGCCGAGGGCGGGTCGGTTCCGCCGGAGCTTCCAGGCGCCGCCGTGGCGTTCCTCGAGGATCGTGTCGATCCGGTCGAACATCTCCTTCATCCGCGCGTCCCATTCGATCGTCTTTGGGTGGTACACCGTCGCTTCTCCCCGGACAACTATAGCGCATTGACCCGGGAGCCGGAGGGCGCTATCATGAGGACATGCGCATGATCCATCTCGGCGCCGACAACAAGGGCCTCGACAACAACGCCCCCGCCAATGGGGGGCGCCGGGTCGTCGCATAGCGCGGGAAAACCGCGTGAAGGAAGACCGGCGCCTCGAGGGGCGCCGTTTTTTTTCGCTCCGGGATCGCCGCGCGCGCCGCGGGCCCGGGAAAGGAAGTTCCATGATCCACGCCCGAAGGCCGTATCACCCCTTGTCCTTGTTCGCCGTCAACAATACCAACTCCAACAATCCCCGTCCGGCCTAGCGTCTTCGAACCGTGATCGAAGCGTCGGGCCGGCCATTGCGCCGGCCTTTTTCTTTGCCCGCGCGGCCCCGTCGGGACCGCCGGAGCGACCCCAGGAGCGAACGATGATCATCCATACGACACGATTGAAAGAGCGGGTCGGCGGCGAGGCGAGCCTCCGCGGTTGGCTCGTCTCCAAGCAAGCGAGGGGGCAGGTCGCCTTCCTGACCTTGCGCGACGGCGAGGGCACCGCCCAGCTCGTCTGCGAGCGCGCCGCCCTCGGCGACGAGGCCTTCGAGGCGCTCAAGGCCCTGCCGCTCGAGGCGCCGATCCTCGCGACTGGCCTCGTCCGCCTGCCCGAGGGCCGAGATCGACCGGAGCTCGCGCTCCGCGAACTCGAGGCCGGGCCCTCGGCGCCCGACTGGCCGATCGGCCGCAAGGAGCACGGTCCCGATTTCCTCATGGAGCGGCGCCATCTCTGGATCCGCGCGCCCCGGCAGGCGGCCATCCTCCGGATCCGGAGCAGCCTCGAGTTCGCCTGCGTCGAGTTCCTCCACCGCGAGGGCTTCCACCGCTTCGACGCGCCCCTCGTCACGCCGACCGCCTGCGAGGGCACGACGGAGCTCTTCGAGCTCGACTACTTCGGCAAGGCGGCCTACCTCTCGCAGAGCGCCCAGCTCTACGCGGAGGCGGGCATCGCGGCCCTGGAGCGCGTGTACAGCCTGGGCCCCTGCTTCCGCGCGGAGAAGTCCGTGACGCGGCGCCACCTCACCGAGTTCTGGGGCGTGGAGCCCGAGATGGCCCATGTCGACGCGGTGGGCAACATGGCCTTCCAGGAGCGCTTCATCCGCGCCGTCCTCCGGAAGGTCGCGGAGGAGCGGGAGGGGGACCTCGCCTTCCTCGGGCGCGATCCCGAGAGCCTCGTCTTCGGTCCCGAGCCCTTTCCTGTCCTCCTCTACGACGAGGTTCTCGAGCGCCTGTCGCGCCAGGGCCGCGAGGTACCCTGGGGCGAGGATCTTTCCGTCGAGGACGAGGAGGCCCTGGCCGCGGGCTTCGCGACGCCCTTCTTCGTCTACAAGTATCCGGTGAAGTGCCGCGCCTTCTACATCGAGCCCGACCCCGCGGACCCGCGCCTGGCCCTCTCGAGCGACTGCCTGGCGCCCGGCCTCGGCGAGATCATCACGGGCGGCCAGCGGGCGAGCGACCACGACTTCCTGAAATCGCGCATCGTCGAGCACGGCCTCTCGCTCGATGACTTCGCCTGGTACCTCGACCTGCGGCGCTACGGCTCCGTGACGCACTCGGGCTTCGGCATGGGGATCGAGCGCATGCTCCGCTTTGTCTGCGGCCTCCGCCACATCAGGGAGGCGATCCCCTTCGCGCGCACGCCCCAGCGCATCGCGCCCTGAAGCGGGGCGGCGCGGTACGGCCCAGGCGCGGGATCCTCAGCGCCGGGTCCTGGCCCGGATGGCCAGGACGCCGGCGCCGAGGGCCAGGACCGCGAAAGCCCAGGTCTGGAGGAGCGGCGCCGCGGCGGCGGCCAGGTCCGCGCCCCGAAAGAGAAGCCGCGCCGCTTCCACCGCGGCGGCGAAGGGGAGGACCTTACCGATCGTCGCGAAAAAGCCTCCGGCGGCCGCCGGATCGAAGTAAAGCCCCCCGAAGACGCCGACCGCCGTGACGAGGGCGGAGCCCAAGCCGGCGATCTGGTTTTCCGTGAAAATGGCGCCCAGGCAGAGGCCGAGGCCGACAAAGCCGAGGGCGGCCGGTAGGAGCGCAACCGCGGCGACCGCAGCCCCGGCCCCCAGGGGCGCTCCGAAGGCCGCGCCGACCGCGTAGCAGGTCAGGGCCTGGAGGGCCGCGACCGGGAGGAAGGGCAGGGCATAGGCCAGGGCGAAGTCCCGCGGCTCGAGGGGGGTCGCCAGGAGGCGGCCGAAGAGGCCGCCCGAGCGGTCCCGCGCGAGGAGCATCGCCGAGAACATGACGAGCATCGCGAAGCTGAAGACGGCGTAGGCGGGCGTCATGAGTTCGATGCGGAACTGTGGGGAGGGGACGTTTTTCCCGAGCGCCGCGAAAAGCGCTAGGAGGGCGCAGGGCATCGCCGCGCCGAGCCCCGCGCTCAAGGGGTCCCTCAGGACCTCCGCGAGGTTCCGCCCCGCGAGCGACATCCACCTCATGCCTCGCCTCCCTTCCCGATCGCGGCGAGGTAGGCCTCGCCGATGCTCGCCTCCCCGACGGAGAAGCCCCGCGGGACCGCCCCCGCCGCCCTGGCCCGGTCGAGGAGCTCGAGGCCGGCGGCCTCCCCTCCTTCGAGCAGGAGCCGCGCGCCCTCGGCCCGCAGCCCGGGGAAGGCGCCCGCGAGGATTGTCGCGAGCCGCGCGGCCTCCCCTTCGCCCGAGAGTTCGAGGCGGACGCGACCGCCTCCGCCCGCGCGGCGCCGCATGCCCGCGGGGCTGTCCTCAAGGACGACCCGGCCGTCCACCACGACGGCGACGCGGTCGGCGAGGGCTTCGGCCTCTTCGAGATAGTGGGTGGTGAGGATCACGGTCTTTTCGCCCTTCGTCGAAGCGATTACTCGCCAAAGTTCCGCGCGCGCCTCCGGGTCGAGCCCGAGGCTCGGTTCGTCGAGGAAGAGGAGGGGCGGGTCGGCGACGAGGGCCATCGCGATCGAGAGGCGGCGCGTGAGGCCCCCCGAGAGCGCGGCGGCCCGGTCTCCGGCGCGGTCCACGAGGCCGAGGGCCGCGAGGCAACTTTCGGCGCGGGCCTTCGCGTCCCTGCCGCGAAGGCCGTAGGCTCCCGCGACGAGGAGGAGGTTTTCCATCGCGGTGAGCCGTCCCGCGACCGCGTTCTCCTGCGGCGAGAGGCCGACGAGGGCGCGGACAGCGCGGGCCTCCCTCAGGGCGTCGTGTCCGAGCACCGTGACGCCGCCCGAGTCGGGGCGCGCGAGGGCGGCGAGAATCCGTACCGTCGTCGTCTTCCCCGCGCCGTTGGGCCCGAGGATGCCGAAGACCCCGCCGCGCGGAATCGAGAGATCCAGCCCGCGCAGGGCTTTTCTCCGTCCGAAACTCTTTTCGAGGCCGCGGGCCGTTACGGCCGCGTCTCCCATGCCTTCCATGTCCGCTCCTTCCGGGCCGTTTGTCGCCCGCCGCGGCAAATCTAGCCCGGACCGCGACCCGGAGCCCATGGAAAGAAGCTACCGAAAGGCGCTCCAAAGCCTGGTAGTTTCGTACCAAACGGCCCCAAAGCGGCGCTTGCGCCCAAGCTCCGCCCAGCGTAACCTAGACTCCGTGCAACACATCGCACTTGCCGCCGTTCTCGCCGCCTTCGGGACGAGCCTCGCGACCCTAGGCCTCTTTCTCGGCCTGTATCGCTCAGGCCGCTCGCCCCTCATCCGCTCCTACCTTGTCTATCTCGCCTGCGGGCTGTTCCAGCTTTTCGCGACCCTCGTGGGCCTCTACCTGTCGGCGGTCGGCTCCGCCCTGGAGCCCGACGGTCTTTCCCACGCCTTTTATTTCACCGAGGTCCTGGCCTCGGGGGTCCTGACC
>JAEUJG010000414.1 GCA_016794765.1 Spirochaetaceae bacterium
GCCGCTCTGCGCTTCCTTGTCGGCTATCTTCTTTTCGATGGTAGGGGCGTCAAAGACGCCCCCAGATGTCCAGGATCTCCTTGCGGAGCGATGCGAGGGGCTGGGCGAGTTCTTCGATCATGGCGTTCCTCCTCCAAGGGGCGGTCGTGCGTTTTCGGTCGTTTCCGCCGCCTTGGGGGCGGCGGCCTCGCGGGGTCCCCGGCCGGGAGCCCCAGCGCGCCTCACTCCTTCGTGCGGGAAGGATCCCGGACGACGATCCTGCGCCACTTGTTCTCCTTGAGGAGGGTCACGGCGAGGGTGCCGTCCACCGGGTATTGGTAGAGGCGGATCGTGTCATAGGAGTCGGTGAGGCGGTCGATGTCGCGCTTCAGGGCCGCGAGCTGGCGCTCCGTCATCGAGGCGCTTTCGAAACAGGCCTTCTGGACCCGCTCGAAACCGTACTGAGGAAGGAGGTTGTAAAGCGCGGCGCGGGAATCTTCGTTCCCCATGTCGCAGACGACGGCGACGAACATGGACCCATCGTAGCCCAAAGCCCGGCCTTCCGTCAATTCGAAGCCCGGCAAAGTATCCTTGGCGGGAAGGCTCTGGAACCGGCGGCCATTATCCGATATGTATTGTATATGCGGTACGCACAGACCCTCGCCCTCGCGGGCATCCTCCTCCTGGCCACGTTCACTCCCGTCGCGCAGGAGCCGGCCGCCGCCGGCGCCGCGACGGGCGGTTCGGAAGCGGTTTTCGCGCCCTTCCCCTCGCGACTCCGGGTCGCCGTGCGCGAGGGCAAGGTCGTCCTCTCCTGGGAGGACAGCCCCGAGGCCTTCAGCCGCTATGCCGTTTACCGCTCCAAGGAGCCGATGGACGGCTCCGACAGCTTCGCCAAGGCCGAGCGCCTCGGGGAGGCGGCCGCCGGGGCGGCCACGTATGTCGATTCGCCCGAGGGGGGCATCGCCTATTTCTACCTCGTCCTGGCGGTCGGCGAGGACGGCGAGCCCTATCGGGTCTTCATTCCCGGCAAGAACACGACCCTGTCGGCGGTTTCGGTCCCCGCCGCGGCACCCATCGTGGTGGAAGCCCCCAAGCCGGCCGCGGTCGTCCCGCCGGCCGTGACGGGCATCGCCGCGAGCCTTCGCGAGGACGCCGTCCTGGTCAGCTATCGCGCCAACGAGAAGGCCAAACGCCTCGTCCTCTACCGGGGCAGCGCCCCCATCCTCGACACCGCGGGCCTTCTCGAGGCCGTGCTCGTCGCCTCCTTCGAAGCTGCCGAGTCCGGCATCATCGATTATCCCGTGCCGGGCGTCGATTATTGGTACGCGCTCATACCGGAGGACGAACTCCGCGCCGGGCGCATCCTCATCGAAAAGGGCAAGAACTCCACCGCCGCCGCCGTCAAGATTCCCGCGGGACTCTATCGGGTGGGCCTTCCGGAGACCACTCCCCTCTCCCGCACCCCGCCCCTTCCGGCCTTCCTCCTCGAACGTCCGCTCTCCGGCACGGGCGAGCTTCCCTCGTTGCCGCCCAATCCCGCCCCGAAGGAACTCTCCGTCGAGGCAGCCAAGGCCGCCTCGAGCCTCCTCGCCCTGGCTCCGTCCTCCGTCGAACGGCGTCCGCCCCTCCGCGTCCTCGCCGAGGAAAGCCGCGCGCCCTCGGGAGGAGAGGACTACGCCCTCGGCCTCATCGTCAAGGAAAAGCTCCTGAAGGGCGATTTCGCGGGCGGCGCAGAGCAGCTGCGGAAGTACCTCTCGCTGAACCGCAGCGCCAAGGCCGCGACCCGCGCGCGCTTCTATCTGGGCGAGGCCCTCGCCTACCAGGGCGCCTATCGGGAGTCCTTTTTCGAGTTCCTCCTGGCGCGGGAAAGCTACGCCGCCGAGACCACGCCTTGGCTCGAGTACCTGGTCGGCGTGCTCGGGGAGAGCTGAGCGCTCCCGGCCCGCCGTGGCCTGAACCGCGAAAAAAAGACGAGGGCTGCCCTGCACGGGGCAGCCCTCGTCTTTGATCAGGCCGTTTTCCGACGCGGGCGGAGCCGTCCCGTGAGCAGGTACAGGAGGGGTCCGAAGCTTCCCGCGAGCAAGGTCAAGGCGAACC
>JAEUJG010000463.1 GCA_016794765.1 Spirochaetaceae bacterium
GTGAAATCTTCAAGCGCGGGAATGTCCGTCCGGTCCATTCGTCCCCCTCCGGGCTTCGGAGTTCCGTCGGCCCAGCGCGCCGGCCGCCGGACGCCGCCGCTGGCGATGCGCCGAAGGCGCGCGGGCGGCGGCCCTCATGCCTGCTTCTTCCCGATGCCGACGTACAGGTCGACGTCGTAGGGATTCTTCTTCTTCATCGTCTCGTCGTTGTACTCGAATTCGAATCCGGAAAAGACGTAGCCTGAACTCGGCAGCCACTTGGTGTAGATTTCCTTCTTCAACTTCGCCATGAAGAACGAAAAGAACATCGCGCGCTTCCTCCGGACCTCGAAAACCGCGTAGTCGCCCTTGGGGATTTCGAAGTGGACCAGGCCCTCCGGTTCGCCTTCGTATCGGGTGACCACGTGACCGGTATGGTAATCCCACGAGAGGTTCCCCTCGAAGTTCCGCGAAAGGGAGATATACTGCCAGGGTCTCTTGATGTTCTTGTTGAGATTGGAGCCGCAGAGTTTCCGGTAGCGCTCCAGCAACTTGGGAATTTCCCGATAGACGTTTTTCACGGTTATCCTTCCCATGTATCCGGAACACAAGAACTCTTTCTTCACCTCGGAAATCTTCGGCTCGATCGTCATGACAGCCCCCTCTTCGATGAGTCGCCGCTCGCCCTTCGCCGCGGCCGCCCCGTTCCTTCAGCGCCGAACCCGAAGGCGGCCGCCCCTGCCGCCCGGCCGCCCTGCCGCCCGGCCCGCGGCCCGAGCGTGAAGCGCGCATCGCGCGCGACGCGCGGCAAACGGGCCGTGCCGGTCGCGAAAGGAACGGCTTTCGGTATACGCCTATCGGGGCTTCCTGTCTATCCCGTCTTCCTCGCCGGAACGGCGTGCCGCGTCCCGTCGAGCTTGATCAGCAAATTCCCCAGCGAATCGCTGTCGACGAGCCCCTTCAGCCACGCCAATCGCGGGTTTTCGCCCAGGTCGGCGGCGAACCTGATCACCAGGTACTTCTTCCCCATGCCCAGGAGCTCGTACGCGACATAGTTCAACAGGGACAGCTCGATTCCCCGGTCCAGGTAGTTCTCCAGCAACACCAACTCGTCGAGCGAAGAGGAGACGACGGAGATGTGGCTGAGTACGGCGCAGCCGATCACGCGCTCCTCGTCCATGATGCAAAAGAACAACTCGTTGTCCTTTGGATCATAGCCGCCCGTCCTGAAATGGATGGTGGAGTAGATTTCCTTTTTGTCCTCGGACGATTCGACCAAATGGTTTGTTATATACATCACGCCTCTCTATTTTGAAAAGAAAGATGCCTCGCCGGGCGGATCACGACCCCGTCGTCCCATCCCGGCCGCCGCGGCGGGCCTTGCTCATTCGATAGTCCCGATGGGTCTTGCCCTTGACCTCGCGGGGAAAGGCCTCACCCATGGCAAAACCAAGGCTTTCATACTAAGCGATCGGCGGAGCGTTGCTCGTCTCGGCGCTCGTGTGGAGTTCCACGTCTCCACGCTTCTCCCGAGAGTATTCCAGAAAGGTCTTCAAGGCCAGCCTTCCCAAGCCCTTGCCTTGGTGCCTCCGGTCGATCAGAAACCTGCTCATGGACCAACCATCGAGATCCTTGTCGAAATCATAGAGGATGAAGCCTGTCATTTCCCCGTCAAGACATATCCCGAGGGGATGCATGTCGGGCTCGTAGGCCGCCAGAAAGAGGGAAAACATGTTGGGAGCCACGAAATCCCTTTGGTGTTCGAACAGCTCCAAATCGATGCATTCCCGGTAGTTGCGCCTGTCGATGGCGGCCGGCGCCATGTCCATCCTTGCCTCCCGACGCGATGCCCGCTTCACGTCGCCGCCCAAAGTCGGCCGGAAGCCGGGCTACCGCGGTCGAGATGCCGAACCGCGCCGCCTTGCTCCCTTGAACAGTATAAGGGCGCCCGGCGCTTTTTGCGATTCCTTTTTTTGATGTGGGGGATGCGCTCGGTACCCCGCCCGCGTGGCCGGGATAGATGGTCCTCGCGCCCCGCTCCCGGAGGATCCCCCAGCTCCGCAGGCATTCAAGGTCCTCCGGCGCGAGTTGGTCCGGGGGAGGGAGGTCGCCTATGATGGCCTCGTTGTCCCCGGTCAGGAAGGAGACGCTGTCCGGGGAATGCCCGGGGGTCGCCACCACCGCGCCGTCCACGCCGAGCCTTCGCGGCTCCTCGTTGAAGTCCCCAAGGTCGACCGGCCGCGGTTTCCCCTTGTCGACGGGCACATGGGCCGAATACTCGGCGTTCTTGCGGATCGCCAGCTCCATCGCGTCGACTGCCGGTTCCTGGTGTTCGAACACGTGGCAGGCTATGCCGTTCAGCTGGAACTCGCCGATCAAGCCCGCGTGGTCCGGGTGAAAATGGGTGACGATCGCCCACCGCAGGTCGGCGAACCGCAAGCCCAGCGCTTTCAGGTTTCGTTGGTACTCGCGCAGCGAGCACGGCCATCCGGTGTCCACCGCCAGTAGCTTCCCCGACGGGCGGCTCTCGACCAGGAAGCGGTTGGCGGAGCGATGGCGGAAATGGTGGATCATGGCATTCCCGGGGGCGTCGCCGACGCCCGGCCTGGCGCGCCTTTAGGCGCGCTTGGTGAAAACCTCGCGGTTTTCCTTGATGAACTCGTCGATCGTCGTCGGGTCCTTCCCGGTCAGGTCCTTGTAGGTCTCGGTCTTGCCGGGTTCCCCTTGCAGCCTCGGCAGGAAGTGCAGCGCGCAGGTCACCAGGGCCATTCCGAGGGGCGACTTGCGGCGGAGCCTGTGGAGGATGTACCCGACGGGGCTTATGGGCTCGTAGGAAATCCCGCCGCCGGTCAACTCCCGAATCCTGCCGGCGACGTGGGCGAAATCGAGGTTCTCGCGGCCGGTGACGACATAGGCGCGGTTCTTGTGCTTTTCGAAGTCGCGCAGGAAGATCGCGCACAGTTCCGCGATGTTGCCGATG
>JAEUJG010000106.1 GCA_016794765.1 Spirochaetaceae bacterium
GGGCGCGCGGCAGGGGGGGGGGGGCGGGGGCGGCGGGGCGCGGGGGCGCGGCCTACAGGGTGCGGCCTTCAGCGCGTGCGGGGCGCGGCCGGCGAAGGCCGCCGCGCCTTCAGGTCCGGGCGATCAGAGGCTTCGGGACACCGCCCGGTCGCTGGCGGCCTTGAGGCCGGCGCGGAACTGGTCGCGCGTGACCGGCTTTACGAGGAAGGAGGCGGCGCCGAGCTTGGCGGCCTCCGCGCGGCGCTCCTCGTC
This sequence comes from Spirochaetaceae bacterium, assembly GCA_016794765.1. GTDB lineage: Bacteria > Spirochaetota > Spirochaetia > Treponematales > Rectinemataceae > JAEUJG01. The sequence continues at coordinate 253 of JAEUJG010000106.1, forward strand.
GTCGTAGCCGGAGATCACGACGATCTCCGCGCGGCGCTTGGCGAGCATCGCCGCCGCGGCCTGGAGGCCGTCCTTTCGCCCCTGGATGCCCACGTCCATGCAGACGATGTCGGGCAGTTCGCGGGAAAAGGCCTCGATGGCCTCGTCGGCGCTGACGGCGATGCCGCAGGGCTCGTAGCCGAAGGAGGCGAGGAGCTTGGTCTCGGCGAGGGCGGTGATCGCCTCGTCTTCCACCACTAGGACGCGCTTGAATCTCATGAGGTCGGATTCCGGGGGCATGGTTTTCTCCTGTTTTGTAATCACCGTAGGGCCCGACGGCGGGCCCTACCCCAAGTATAGTCCGCCCGGCGCCAAAGACAAGGAATCGGCCCCCAAAAAGGCAAGGCCGCCCGGATGGGGCGGCCTTGGCGTGGTTCGTGGCGGCGCTTGGTGACGCGGCGCTTGGCGGCGCGGCGCGGCGCTTGGCGGCGCGGCGGCGCTCAGAAACTCGACAGGACGTAGATGCCGATGAGGGTTTCCATGGTCAGGAGCTCGTCCGCCGGGGGGGCGGCGGTCTCGGCCTCGCGGGCCTGGACCTCCAGCTCGCCGACGTACCAGAAGAAGAGCCCGAGCTTGGGCTCGATGCGGAAGCAGTAGAGGAGGAAATCGTCGGCGCGGCTCTGCGCGCCGAAGAGGAGCTGGGCCAGGGAGCGCGCCAGGGAGACGAAGCGGCGGAAGGCCGGCATGACCTGGCCGTCGCGGAAGTCGCGCTCGAAGGCCAGGAGCTCCTCGAGGTGCTTCTCCTTGCGCTTTTCGTCGGTCTTCTCCACCCAGGTCTTGTGGACGAGGAGTTCGACGTTCTCGCGGAATATCCTCAAGAGACGCTCGATGCGGACAAGGCGCTCGGCCTGGGGGCCGAGGGCGTACTGGCGGAACTCGCCGGGGCAACCGAGGATGTCGGCGAAGGCGACGGCGGCCTCCGCGCGAGCCTGGGCGGATCCGGCCCCCACTAGGCGCGGAAAGGCGTCGAAGGCCATTCGCTCCGCGTCGGAAACCAGGGTCGCATCGACCGCGAACACATCGAAAGTCATGGCCTACGATTGCCGAAAGGCCGCGGCTTTGTCAAGCGGGACCCCTTGCGCGCCACCCGCCCCGGGGGTAGGATCGTTCAAACCATGAACGATATCAAATTATTGCCGGAAGAGGCCATGGGAACGGGCTTCGTGCCCCGCGAATTTCTCGCCGCCGGCGAGGACGAATTCCGGATCCGCGACGCCCAGCTCGCCGCCTGGGGCAAGGACCGCTCCTCCTTCCGCCACCTCAAGCCCTACGAGATCGAGACCCTCGTCAAGAACGACAACACCTGCCGCGACTGGAACGAGCTCCTCGTCAGCGATCCCTTCACGCCCGAGCTCGTCAAGAACTCCGCCTTCGCCGGCCTCGTGCGGCTCGGGCGCCTCGAGCGGGCGGTGCTGGAGCACCACGACACCCGCGCGCCCGTCGGCATCTACAATTCCCGCATCGTCGCCTGCGACATCGGCGACAACTGCGCCATCCTCGACTGCTCCTCCATCGCGCACTACCTCATCGGGGACGGCTGCCTCCTCCTCAACAACGACGAGATCGAGGCCTCGAACCACGCCAAGTTCGGCAACGGCGTCCTCATGGAGGGCGAGGCGGAGGAGGTGCGCATCGAGCTCGACCTCATGAACGAGGCGGGCGGCCGCTCGGTCCTGCCCTTCGACGGCATGCTCGCCGCCGACGCCTACCTCTGGGCGCGGCGCCGCGGCGACCGGGAGCTGATGGACGCCTTCCGCGCGATGACGGAGGCGATGTTCGACCGCCGCCGCGGCCGCTACGGCAGCATCGGCCGCCATTCGGTGCTTAAGTCGAACGGCATCCTCAAGGACGTGGCGATCGGCCCCTCCGCCTACATCAAGGGCGCGAACAAGCTCAAGAACCTCACCATCAACTCGAGCGACGAGGCGCGCACGCAGATCGGCGAGGGCGTGGAGCTCGTCAACGGCGTCATCGGCTACGGCTGCCGCGTCTTCTACGGCTGCAAGGCCGTGCGCTTCGTGATGGGCGACAACGCCGCGCTCAAATACGGCGCGCGCCTCATCCACTCCCTCCTCGGCGACAACTCCACGGTCTCCTGCTGCGAGATCCTCAACAACCTGATCTTCCCCGCCCACGAGCAGCACCACAACACGAGCTTCCTCATCGCGAGCCTGGTGCGCGGCCAGTCCAACATGGCCGCCGGCGCGACCATCGGCTCCAACCACAACAGCCGCGCCAACGACGGCGAGATCGAGGCGGGCCGCGGCTTCTGGCCGGGGCTCTCCACCTCCGTCAAGCACAGCTCGCGCTTCGCCTCCTTCTGCCTCCTCTCCAAGGGCGACTACCGCTACGAGCTGGACCTGCGCCTGCCCTTCTGCCTCGTCGACGACGACCGCGCCCGCGAGCGCCTCGTCCTCGTGCCGGCCTACTGGTGGACGCACAACCTCTACGCCCTCATGCGCAACGAGTCGAAGTTCGAGTCCCGCGACAAGCGCCGCGACAAGACGATGCGCTACGAGTACTCGCCCTTCGCGCCCGACACGGCGGAGGAGATCCTCGGCGCCATGCTCCTCCTGGAGGACTGGGCCGGCGCGCCGCTGGCCGCCCCCCGCGCGGGCGCGGCCCCGGGCGCGGCTGCGGCCGCCCGGGCCGCCGAGGCCGGGCCGGCGGAGATCGAGGCGCGCGGCGTGGAGAACTCCGCGCGGCCCGTCGTCGTCGTGAAGCCCGCGCGCGCCTGGCGCGCCTACCGGGAAATGCTGGTCTGGTACGCGGCCGGCGCCTTGGCCGACTTCGCCGACGGGCTCAACGAACCCGGCGCGGAGGGCCTCTTCGCCGCGCTGGCGGCCGCCCTCGGCGGCGGGGAGTCCCGCGTCGGCCTGGGCGAGGCCGCCTGGGAGAACGTCGGCGGCCAGCTCGTGCCGGCGGACAAGCTCGCCGAGCTCCTCGAGCGCGCGGCCCGCCGCGGGATCCCGACCTGGCGGGAGATGCACGCGGAGTACGCGCGCCTCGCCGCGGAATACCCCCTGGACCGCGCCCGCCACGCCTGGGCCACGCTGGCCAAGCTCCGCGCCGCGGACGCCGCGGGCACCGCCGCCGCCGCGCCCGCCGGCCTCGACCCGGCCGCGCTCCGCGCCTACCTGGCCGAGTACGCGGGACTCTGCGACTACGTGGAGAACGAAGTCTTCGCGACGCGGAAAAAGGACTACGACAACCGCTTCCGCCGCGCCACTTTCCGGAGCGACGCGGAGTTCGCCGCCGTGATGGGCACGCCGGAGGACAACCCCTTCGTCAAGCGCACTCGGCGCGACATGGCCGCGCGCCGCGCCCGCCTCGAGCTCCTGACCGCCAGACTGTAGCCCGGCCGGGTCTGGGCGCGGCCGGCGCCGCGCGCCGTCCCGCGGCTAGTCGCCGCGGCGGACCGCGAGCTTGAGTCCGAGGGACTCGCCGGTCGCGTCGATCGCGGCCAGGACCGCCCGGCGGGAGAGCTCAAGGCTCATGGAAGGCGCGCCGGGCTTGCCGACGACCTGTTCCGGCAGCCAGGGCAGGTGGATGAAGCCGGCCGGCACGCCGCGGCCCTCCTTGGCCAGGAAGCCCAGGACGCCGTAGGAGAGATGGTTGCAGACGAAGGTGCCCGCGCTGTAGGAGAGGCTGGCGGGAACGCCCGCGGCCGTCATCGCGGCCAGGATGGCGCGCGAGGGGAAGGTCGAGAAATAGGCGGCCGGGCCCTCCGGGTCGATGGGCCGGTCCACGGGCCGCCGCCGGCGGTTGTCCGGGATGCGCGCGTCGTCTAGGTTGACGGCCACGCGCTCGATCGCCACGTCCGCCCGGCCGCCCGCCTGGCCGAGCATCAGCACGGCGTCGGGCCTCGTTTCGCGCAAGGCCTCCACCGCCCGCGCGACCGACTCGCCGAAGACGACGGGCAGGGCCAGCGTCGCGACCGCGAAGCCCGCGCGCCGCCTGGGGAGGAGCCCGAGGATCTCGAGCGTCGGGTTGCGGTCCTCGCCGCCGAAGGGC
>JAEUJG010000517.1 GCA_016794765.1 Spirochaetaceae bacterium
GTAGGAGTCCTCGGAGCCGTACTCCTTCGCGATCTCGATCGCTTCGTCGATCGTGATCTGGGCGGGTATGTCGCGCTGGAAAAGGAGCGAATAGGCTCCGATCCGTAGGATGGCGAGGTCGACGCGCTTCAGGCGCTCGAAGGACCAATTCTGGAGGTGGGCCTTGATCGCGACGTCGACCGCCTCGATGTTCTCCACCGCGCCGGCGATGAGGAGGCGGGCGAAGACCTTGAGCTCCTCCTCGAGGCCGGACCGCTTTTCCTCGTCGAGCCAGGAGAAATCGAGAAGGTCGCGGACCGGGGTGCCGGATGCGTCCCAGGCATAGAGGGCCTGGAAGGCGAGAATGCGCGCTTTACGTCGTGATGCCACGTCGGGTCCTTAGAAGTTGAGATTCTCGTCGTAGATCTTGACGGTGGATTCCTTGCGGAGCTGGGCGACCAGTTCGGCCTGGATCCGGGAAAGCACCTCGTTCTGGCGCTCCATGGCGAGATTGTACTTGAGGTAGTCCTGGACCGTCGCCTGGGGATTCCCGGGGAGGGGATCGGAGAGGCCGAGCTGCTTCTGGGGAAGGATCTCCGCGGCGCGGACGACCTGGAGCCCGGCCTCGTTCTCGAGAAGCTCGGAAACTTCGCCGGCCCTGAGCTTGAACACGGCGTCCATGAACTGCGAGCCGTAGAGATTGAGGAACTCGGGGCTCTTCTCGACGTAGAGGGTCGTCGTCGCCTTGACGAGGGAACCCTGGTCGCTGGCCTTGAGCATCTGCTCGTCGAACTTCTGCGGGCCGGCCTTGACGATGCCCGCGACCTGGCGCATGGCCTCCACGGCCTTGCGCTTGTCCTCGGGGCCGAGGGGCCGGAGGTCGACGAAGAGCACGGAGACGCGGACGGTGTCGGGCCGGACGAGTTTGGACTTGTAGAGCTCGTAGGCCTTGAGGACCTCCTCGGAGGTCGGTTCCTTCACGGCCTTGAGGTCGGCGGCGCGCTTCTGCTGGAGGTAGTTCCTGAGGAGGATCTGCTGGCGCACATAGGTCTTGGCGTCGAGGAGGATGCCCTGGGACTTGAGGGCCGCGTCGAGCTTGGCGTCGTCGGCGCCGGGGCCGAGCTGGGACTTGAGCTGGGCGATGGCGGCGGTCACCTCCGCCTCGGGAGCGAGGATGCGTTCCCGCTCGCAATATTGCGAGAAGAGCATGCCGTTGATCTTGGAGTCGAGGAGCTCCTTGCGGCGCTCGATCGTGAGCTTCTGGCCGGTGACGGCCTCGATGCGGTCGGCGTCGGCCTTAAGCTGGCGAACGGAGATCAGCTCCTGCTTGGTCAGCTTGAGGGTCGCGGCGGGCTTGTCGATGGCGGTCTGGGCGAGGGCGGAGGCCGCCGCGATGAGGGCGATGGCCGCCGCGGCGATTGAGCGCTTCATAAGTACCTTCCTGCGGGACCGCGTCGATTAGGAAGCTTCCTGGCGCGGCCGACTTAGTAGAACAACTCGATCCGGAGAAAGGTACTCGAAAAAAGCGCGTTTAGCAAGGGATGAAGGGGCCCGCCGGCCGCTCCCTCCCTAACCCCGCTCCGTCAGCCCGGCCCTGCGGCGCAGGGCGGCGAGTCCGGCCAGCCGCGGCTCGAGCTCGGCCGCGCGGCGGAGGGATTCGACCGCCAGCGCGGTCTCGCGGCGGCGCAGGTGGACCTCGGCCTTCTTTCGCAGGAACTGGGCGGTGTCGCGGCGCGGGAGACCGAGCTCGGCCGCTTCCTCGAGCCGGTCGATGTAGTCCTCCTCGTCGAGCATCTTGGGCATCTTGAGGAGGAGGAGGGTCCGGAAGCGCAAGGCGACGACGTCGAAGAAATACCGGAACCAGGGCCGCTCCACCTCCATGAGGATGAGCCTCTTGTACAGGGAATAGGCCTTGAGCCAGCGTTCGCGCCGTTCGTACTCCTCGGCGATGCAGAACTCCGCGTCCATCGCCTCACCGCGTTCCAGAAAGCGCTCCAGGCGGAAGTCGCCGAGGGACTTGGCGCGCTCATAGATCTCGATCGCCTCGTCCTCGAGGCCGTGGAGGAGGTCATAGACGACGAGCTTGGCCTGGCTCTCGGGATCGTCGGGCCGGGCCTTCAGGAATTTCCGGTAATCGAAGCCGCCTTCCTCCGCGGCGCGGCGCCGCAGCGCCCGATCGTAGGCGCGGCGCTTCTCGGGATCGGAAAGCATCCGATACGCTTCGAGAAGCCGCCGCATGGCCGCTTCCCGCGAGCGGGAGCCCTCCTCGATCTTCGAGGAGCCGGCCATGTCGGGATGGAGCTTCTTCGCCTGGCGCCGGAAAGCGCTCTTTACCTCCCGGGCGCTGGCCTCGGGAGCTATGCCGAGTATGTCGTAGTAACCTTCCACGCGTTATTTCCGTTCCACCGGCGCCGCGCGCGCGGCGGCGGCGGCCTCCTCGTCCGTGCCGAGGATTTCGGAGTCGTTGACGTACATGCCCTCGGCTTCCATGACCGCCATGAGGCGGGATAGCGTCTTGGCGGGCCGCAGGCCCGATTTCCGGACGAAGGCGAAGCTCCGCTTTCCCTGGAGCCCGACGGCCTGGGCGAGCTGGTCCTTGATCCGCGGGGGGATCTTGCCGCCGAGGCCGGCGGCCTCGGTGCCGAAGGCGACGTAATCGAAGGCCGGGAGCCGGGTCAGCGGGGATCCGGGCTCGAAGAGCTCGGCCCGGTGCCCCGCCGCCTCGAAGGCGGCGACAAGAGACTTGGCGAGCGACGCGAGGGCATCCGGCCTTCCCGCGGGCACATAGACGACGGCGACGCGCATGCGGCCTCCGAAAATCGATCGTCGCCCGAAGGGGTGACGTTTTATAAGGCGCGGTAGACCTTGTCGGCCTCGACGCCGCGGACGACGAGGATCGGGCAGGGAGCGCTGCGCACGATCTCGCGATAGGATTCGACAATAGCATCCCGATAGGCGGAACCGGAATCCCCCCCGCCGATGACGATGCAGTCGGCGCCGATGTCCTCGGCCGCCTTGATCACCTCGCCGGCGATGGAACCCTTGAGAAGCCGCGTTTGGATGTGGAAACGCTTCTCCTTCGCCAGCTCCTCGGCGTACTGCAGGTAGCGCCGTCCCGACTCCTCGAGGCTCCGCTCGTACTCCTCGCCTTCCTCGGGAACGAAAATGCGCGAAAGCGCGAGCTGGCGGATCGTCGCGGTGTCGACGACATACACCGCGGTGATCCGCGAGCCGTAGTGCCTCGAGACCGCGATGGCGTATTTGGCCGCCTCGATCGAAGACTCGGCGCCGGTGATGACGACGAGAAGCTCGGACAGGGGGCTTTTCACGGCTCGCCCTCCTCCGCCCTGCGGGCCTTGAGCAACTTCCCGGCGAAGACCGACTCGCGGTCCCGCTCCTCGAGCGCCGCTTCGATGTAGCGCGCCCTTCCCCGCGACTCGGGGATCACCATCTTTTCGAGGGCGTTGACGCGCCTCTGGGTTTTCTTGAGTTCCTTGGCCAGGCGCCAGACGATGCCGCGAAGGCCGGCCATCTCGGCGACCAGTTTCAGGAGCCCGGCGAACTCTAGCATGGTTTGGTCGGAATCGGCAAACGAATTCACGAAGGAATAGGGCAATACCCGCGGCGGCGCCTCGGCCTCCAGGCTGGCGACGGCAAGGCCGGCGACCTGGACCCTTTTTTCCCTCGCGGGAAAATCGCACTTCATGCCCGCGGAGAGCGTCTTGGCCCTTTCCCGGCCGACCGAGAGCAACATCCGCCGCATCGCGGGATAGGCGGTCGAGCAGCGGGCTCCGATCTCGCGCTCGAGGATCCGCACCTCGTCGACCCGCTTCATGAGCTCCATGACGAGGATCTCGCGCTTCCGCTCGAGGAGGTCGTAGCCCTCGAGGGCGAGGGCGAGCCGCTCCTTCTCGCGCAGGAGGTTGGACTTGGTCGGCGCGACGTTGTGCGACGGCATCCCTAGGCCTCCCCGCCCCCGCCGGGCGGGACGGCGCCGCGGAGGACCGCCGCGCCAGCCGCGCCCGCGCCGTCCGCGCAGGCGCGCTTCCCGGCGGGTTCCTTCGGCAGGTACCTCTCCATGAGCTCCGTCGGCACGCGGAGGAGCTCCTCGCGCGGCAGGAGCGTGAGCATGCGCCAGCCGAGGTCGAGGGTTTCCGCGACGCCGCGGTCTTCGCCCTCGCCCTGCGCCAGGAAATCGGCCTCGAAGCGTTCGCCGAAGCGGAGGTAGCGCTTGTCGAGGGGGGAAAGCTCCTCCTCCCCGATGATCGCGGCCAGGTTGCGGACGTTGCGCACGCGGGCGTAGGCCGCGAAGAGCTGGCTCGAGAGGTCGCGGTGGTCCTCCCGCGTCATGCCCGGGCCGATGCCGTCCTTCATGAGGCGCGACAGCGAGGGCAGGCCCGCGACCGGCGGATAGACGCCCTTCTGGAAGAGCTCGCGCTCGAGAACGATCTGCCCCTCGGTGATGTAGCCCGTGAGGTCGGGAATGGGATGGGAAATGTCGTCGTTCGGCATCGACAGGATCGGGATCTGCGTGATCGATCCCGGGGAGCTTTCGATGCGCCCGGCGCGCTCGTAGAGGGAGGCGAGGTCGGAATAGAGATAGCCGGGATAGCCCTTGCGCGAGGGGACCTCGCCCTGGGCCGCGGAGACCTCGCGGAGCGCCTCGCAGTAGTTGGTCATGTCGGTCATCACCACAAGCACGTGCATCCCGAGTTCGTAGGCGAGGTACTCCGCCGCCGTGAGGGCGGCGCGGGGCGTGACGAGGCGCTCGATCGAGGGCGCGTCGGCCAGCGAAAGGAAGGCGACGACGCGCGCGAGGACGCCCGAGCGTTCGAAGGAATCGATGAAGAAGCGCGCGACGTCGTGCTTGATGCCCATGCCCGCGAAGACGACGGCGAAGGGTTCTTCGCCCCCGGCGCCCGCGTCGGAAGCGGCCGCGGAAGCGTCGGCGGGCCCGGCGGCGCCCTGCTCCCGGGGATCGGCGCCCCGCCGGAGGATTCGGGCCTGGCGGACGATCTGCGCGGCCAGCCGGTTGTGCGGCAGGCCGTTGCCCGAGAAGATCGGCAGTTTCTGGCCGCGGATCAGCGTGTTCATGCCGTCGATGGCCGAGACGCCCGTCTGGATGAAGTCGCGCGGGTAGATGCGCGCCGCCGGGTTCAGCGGCCGACCGTTGACGTCCCGCTTTTCGCTGGAGACGATCTCCGGAAAGCCGTCCGCGGGCCGGCCGAGGCCGTCGAAGACGCGCCCGAGGAGGCCTTCGCCAACCCTGAGCTCGAGGGGCCGGCCGAGATATTCGATCCGCGCCTCGTCGAGGGACAGGCCGGCGTTGTCGGAGAAGAGCTGGACCGCCGCGACGCCCTCGGAGGCGTCCACGACGCGGCCCAGGCGGCGCGCGCCGTCGCGCCCGTAGACGGCGACGAGCTCGCCGTAGGCGGCGCCCTCGCGGCGCGCCGCGAAGACGAGCGGCCCCTCGGCGCGCGAGAGGCCCCGGTGCTC
>JAEUJG010000548.1 GCA_016794765.1 Spirochaetaceae bacterium
AGGGCGGCGACGCCTGCACTTCCTGCGGGACCTGCCTGCCCCGCTGCCCCCAGGGCATCGCCATCCCCGAGCGCCTGGCCGAGGCCGACGCCTATCTCGCGGCGGGTCGATAGGGCCCGACGAACCTGCGCCCCAAAGCCCGAGGGCGGGCCCGGCGCGGGGCCGAAGGAGAGACGCGGTGAGCGATCGAATGCGAAGCTTCCTGGCGAGCCCGGCCCTTCTCGCGGCCTCGGCGCTGCTTTTCGCCTTTTTCGTGGGGAGCGTCCTGCCCGCGGAAGCCGCGAAGGCCGCGGCCTATACGCCCCCGGGCGCGGCCTTCGACACGAGCTTTTTCTATTCGCCGAACGCGGCCTTCGAGAGGGCGGCGGCCTACGGCGTCGAGGGTCGCCTCGCCTACATCGCCGCGCGCTGGAGCTTCGATCTCGTCTGGCCACTCGTTTACGGGCTCTTCGCCCTGGCTGCCTGGGCCTTCGGCCTCGAGCGCCTCGGCGCGGCGGAGCGGATCGGCCGCGTCTTCGGCGCGGCGCCCCATCGCGTCCTCCTGTGGATCCCCGTCCTTGGGCCCCTCTTCGACTATCTTGAAAACGCCGCGGCGACGGTGGTGATGGCCTCCGCGCCCGCGCGGCCCCTCGTCTGGGGCCTGGTCGCGAGCGCGGCGACGCCGCTCAAGTGGATCTTCGTGCTGGCGGGAATAGGCGGCGCCCTGGTCATGCCGGGCATCGTCTTCCTTCGCTCGGTCCTGCGGCGGGCGCGGAACCGCTAGTCCCCCTCCCGGGCCTACATGCCGACGGGGAAGAGGTTTCCCTGTCGGTCCCGGAGCCGTTCCTCGACGCTCGCGACGATGGCCGCCAGGTCCCGCGACTCGGCGACGAAGTCGAGGCGGTCTCCCGGCACCACGAGGACGGGCGCCAGGTCGAAGCACTCGAGCCATTCCTCGTAGAGGCGGTTGAGGCCGGCAAGGTACTCGTCGGGGATCGCCGCCTCGAAGTCGCGGCCGCGCCGCGCGATGCGGCTTTTCAGGGTCGGCACCGAGGCGCGGATGTAGACGACGAGGTCCGGCGCGGGCAGGAGTCCGGTGAGGGTGCGGTAAAGGGACCGGTAGGTCTCCCAGTCGCGCGAGTTCATCGAGCCGCGCTCGTGGAGGTTCCGCGCGAAAACCTCGGCGTCCTCGTAGACCGAGCGGTCCTGCACGACCGACCAGGGATCGTCCATCAGCGCGCGGTGGCTCTTGATGCGGTGCCCCAGGAAGAAAAGCTGGGAATGGAAGGCCCAGCGCTCCATGTCGGCGTAGAAATCCTGGAGATAGGGATTCTCGGCCACGGGCTCGTAATAGGGCCTGAAGCCGAGCCGCTCCGCGAGGAGTCCGACGAGGGTCGATTTGCCGGCGCCGATGTTGCCGGCGAGGACGAGGTATTTCTTCATGCGCCTGTCGTTTCACGGCGCGCGGGGCCAAGGTGACTGCTGTGCCGGGGACCCGCTCGCGGCCGCAGGCGAGAGCATAGGCCCGACGGGGAGGGGCGCGCAAGATGCCCGGACGAAGTCGGGGCCCGAAAATCGCGGATCACGGCGCTTGCGCCGGTTGCCCCCTCTTGGCTTCCGTCCCGTTTCCTTCCTGATCGGCCCCATTCGGGTCCGCCGGGCACTCAGGCGCTCAGGCGCTCAGGCGCTGCCGAGCAGGACCTGGACGCCAAGGCTGGAGCCCGCGACCGCGAACCAGACGGCCAGGCCGAGGAGAAGGGGGCGCCAGCCGGTGCGGACGATGCGCCGGAAGTCCGTCGCGAGCCCGATGCCGGCCAGCGCCGCCGCGATCATGAAAACCCCGCACTCCGCCAGAAGGAGGCCGGCCGCTTCCGGAATGATCCCCAGGCTTCGGGCCAGGGATGCGCCGAGGAAGGCGAGAATGAACCAGGGGAGAGGGGCGACGCGGCGGCGCTTCCCCCCGAGCACTGTCCCCGAAGCCTCGAGCACTGTCCCCGAAGGCGCTTTTTCGAAGGCGCCGCGGGAAGCGAGGGCGCCGAGGGCGAGGGTCACCGGGACGATCATCGCCGTCCGAGCGAGTTTGACGACGACGGCGTAGTCTCCCGCTGCCACGGACCAGGCATAGCCGGCGGCGACGACGCTCGAGGTGTCGTTGATCGCCGTGCCGGCCCAGAGGCCGAAACCCGGGTCGGAGAGGCCGAAAAGCCGGCCGAGGGGCGGAAAGATGAAGACCGCGGCGAGGTTGAAGGCGAAAATCACCGAAAAGGCATAGGCGGTGTCGGTTTCCTCGGCCCCGATGACCGGCGCGGCCGCGGCTATCGCCGAGCCGCCGCAGATCGCGGTCCCGGTACCGACGAGGGCGGCGAGCTTGGGTTCGACCTTGAGGGCGCGGCCGACTATCCATGCGGTCAGGAAGGCCGCCGCAAGGCTCGTGAAGAGGACAAGGAGGGATTCCGATCCGACCTCGGCCACGCGCGTCAGGCTGGTCTTGGCGCCGAGGAACACGATCGCGACCTGCAGGACGAGTTTCGAGGAGAAGGTCACGCCCTTCTGGATGAGGGACAGTGCTCGAGGCGGCGATTGGTCGGCCCCGCGATCCCTCGCCAGGTCCGCATCACGTCCCGGCCGCCGCTTTCGGCCGCGTGTGTCGAGGACTGCCCTTCCGAGAATTCCGGCGCCGAGGGCGAAGATGGCCGCGCCGACTTCCGGCACGGCCTTGCCGAGAAGGGTTGCCGCCGCCGCGATGGCGAGGCAGGGGACAAGACCCGGAAGGATGGACCGAAACGCCGCGGTGTTCATGGGACTCCTTTGTCGGGAGGACTTGGATGCTTGGAGCTTATACGGTTGGTGGCATAATTACAAATTATACTATATGATAAATACATAAGGCGAAATTATGAATAACGAACCTTTTCCCGACTTCCGGCTTCGTTCTTTTTTGGCGCTCATCCGCGAGGGCGCGTGACCGAAGCCGCGCGCGCGGTCGGTCTTACCCAACCTGCGGTGACGCAGCATCTCGCGGCCCTCGAGGAAGGCTACGGCGTCGTCCTGGCGGAACGTCGGGGGCGTCGCCTCGTTCCGACCGCCGCCGGATCAGCCCTGTTCGCCTACGGCGAGCGCATCGAGGCCGTGTACCGGGAAACCGCCCGCGCCGTGGGGGAGGCGGCCGGCCTGGAACGCTACGAGATAGGCGCGACCTTGACCGTCGCCGAGTACCTCATGCCCGAGGTCCTCGCGGCCCTGCGGCGCTCCCGTCCCGGCCTGGAACTCAGGCTCCGCGCGGCCAATACCGAAGCCGTGGCCGCCGGCGTGCGGAGGGGCGAACTCGCGCTGGGGCTCGTCGAAGGGCCCTTCGATCCGAAGGGGCTTGAGGCCGAGGTGCTCGGCCAAGACCGCCTGGTCGCCGTCGCCGCGCCGGGTACATCCCTCTCCGGTCGACGGTTCGAGGCGCGGGACTTCGCCGGCTTGCCGCTGCTCGTCCGCGAGCGGGGGTCGGGCACGCGCTCCGTCTTCGAGGCCTGGCTCTCCGGCCGCGGCGTCGATCCCGCGGCCCTGGTTCCGGCGATGGAGATCGGCAGCATCGGCACCATCAAGTCCCTTGTCGAGAGGGGCCTCGGGGTCTCGGTCCTGTCCGAGCTCGCGGTCGCCGCCGAACTCGCCGCGGGCCGCCTCGTCGGGCTCCACGTCGAGGGCCTGCCCGTGAAGCGCGACATCGTCCTGCTCCGACCCGCCGGCAGCCGCGGTCTCTTCGCCGGGTGTTTCGCGCCCGTGGTAGCGGAGCTCCTGCGGGGCCCGTCGCCTCCCGGGGCGCTTGCGGGCGCTCCCTTCCAAGGGTAGTATCCGACCCATGAAGACGACCAGCCTCGCCGCGATACTCTTCGCCGAGCTCTACGGTTTCGGCGAGCGCCTGCACGGGGACGAGCGCGCTGCCCTCGATCTCCTCGCCGAATGGCGGGCCCTGGCCGATCCGGTCGTGGCGGAGCATTCGGGCGAGCTCGTCGACGCGACCGGCGACGAGCTCCTCGTCGTCTTCTCGAGCGCCGTGGCCGCCCTGCAATGCGCGCTGCACCTGGAGCTCGCGCTGAACGCGAGGAACCACGCCTTCGAAGGAAGCGGGGGAAGCGGCCCGGCGGGCCTCTTGCTCCACAGGATCGGGCTCCACATCGGCGAAATCTGGCGCGACGAGGCCCGCGTCTACGGGAACGGCGTCAATGTCGCCGCCCGCGTGAAGGCCGAGGCCGGCGCCGGCGAGATCCTGGCCTCCGAGGATTTCTTCCGGCAGGTTTCGAACAAGCTCGACATCGAGGCGAGGGAGCTCCCTCCCCGCGGCCTCAAGAACATAGAGCGGCCGCTCGCGTTGTTCGCCATAGGCCAGGCTGCCCGCGCGCGGTCCGCGGCCGGCGCGGCGGCGCCCTCCGGGACTCCGACCGCGGCGCCCGTCACGCGCGCCTCGTCCGTCCCTCCGGCTCCGCCCGCCCCATACGCCACGCAAAACGCCCCGCACTCCACGCACTCCACGCACTCCACGCACGCGGGGTTGGCCCCGCCCGCCGCTCCGGCCCCGCCACCCGGCCTCCGGTCGTCCACGCTCGGGGAGGCGATAGCCGCCCGAGTCGAGCGGGCGATAGCCGAGGGCGCCGAGATTCGCGTGGGCCCGGCCGGGGAGGCGCCCGAAACCGAAGGCGGCGCCGGCGCGGTCGGCAAGCGGCGGATCAGCATCGTGATCGGCGAAAAGCGGAAGCATGCCCGAGCGGACCGGATCGCCAAGTCCGCGGTGAAGCTCGTCGGCGCCTCCCTCGTCGCGGCCGCCTTCCTCTGGCTCTACTCGGGCTCGAACAACGCCTGGGCCCTGGCCGGCGCCCTCCTCCTCGGCATCCTTCCCGCGGCTTCCGGCCTCAAGAAGCTTCTCGTCGCGCTTTTCGACAAGGATCCCGACTAAATCGCCGGGGAAGTCTCCCTCCTTGCCGAACCGGCCTTTTTTCGGCCATCCTCGAGCCATAACGATCCATCCGTGAGGTGTCTATGTTTTCCTTCCTCGAATCCTCTTCGAGCGCTCCGCCGGCCGAGCTCTGGCTGGGAGCCTTGGCCTATGTCTTCGGCGGCATCCTCGCCGGTCTGTTCGTCTCCAAGGTCGCCTCGAGGATTCTCAAGAAGCTGTCCTCCAAAACCAAGAACCGCGTCGACGACATCGTGCTCGCCGTCACGGAAAAGCCCCTCGTCTTCATCCTGACCATAGCCGGCTTCCGGCTCGGCATCGAACATCTCTCCCTGGAGAAGAGCGCGGACGCTTTCGTGGACAAGGCCTACTACATCCTCGTCGCGATCGCCGTCGCCTGGGTCATCACGCGGATCGCCGACGCGATCATCCAGGAGTACGTGGTCCCGGCCGTGGAGAAGACCGAGGGCGATCTCGACGACCAGCTCCTCCCGATCGTGCGCAAGGCCATCAAGGTGATCGTCTGGGGCATCGCCCTCCTCATGGGCTTCAAGAACGCGGGCTACGACGTGGGCGCCATCATGGCCGGCTTCGGCATCGGCGGCGCGGCCATCGCCTTCGCCGCCAAGGACACGCTCTCCAACTTCTTCGGGTCGGTCGCCGTGTTCGTCGACAAGCCCTTCAAGATCGGCGACCGCATCAAGATCGCGGGCGTCGACGGTTCGGTGGTCGACATCGGCATCCGGACCTCCCGCATCAAGACGCTCGACAACCGCATCGTGACGATCCCGAACTCGACCTTCGCCTCGAGTCCGATCGAGAACGTCAGCTCCGAGCCTTCGACGAAGGTCGTCGAAGTCCTCGAGCTCTCCTACGCGAACGAGCCCGCCCTCATGGAGCGGGCTCTCGGCTCCCTCCGCGCGATCGGCCACGAATCGATCGAGGAATCGCCCCTCGCCGGCGTCTCCGGCTTCACCGAGACCGCGATCAAGGTGACCTTCGTGTTCTACGTGAAGAAGGGCGCCGACTACCTCGCGACCCTCGACGCGGTCAACGGCGCCGCCCTCCGCGCCCTCCGGGCCGAGGGGGTCGAGTTCGCCGCGGCCCGCCGCGTCCTCGTCGCCAACACCGAGGGCGCCGGGCGGTGAGGGCCCTTGGGCGGTGAGGGCGGTGAGGGCGGGGCGGCGATGAGGGCCGGACGGCGATGACGGGCACCGGGGGGCGTTGCGGCGCGGAGGACCTTCTTTCCTTCGCGGCCCTGCGCGAGCGCGATCTCGCGCGCGAGGGGCTCGTCCTCGCGGAGGGGCGTCTCCTGGCGGAGCGGCTCCTCGCGGCGGCGGGCTTCGAGCCGGTCGGCGTCCTCTGCGTGCCCGCCCTGGCGCCGCGCTTCGAGGCGCTCGCGGCCGGACGTTGCCCGGTCAGGGTGCTGCCGGAGGGCGAACTCGCCGCCGTCGCCGGCTACGCCTTCCACCGCGGCGTCCTCGCGGCGGCCCGCCGCCCCGCGTCCCCCGGCCTCGCCGGGATCCTCGCGCCCGCGGGGCCGCGGCGCCTCGTCCTCCTGCCCGCCGCCGCCGATCCGGAGAATCTCGGTTCCGTCGCCAGGAGCGCGGCGGCCCTCGGCTTTGACGGCCTTTTGCTTGGGCCCGAATCCTGCGACCTTCTTTCGCGGCGCGCCTCGCGCGTCTCCATGGGCGCGGCCTTCACCCTGCCCTCGGCCAGGCTGGCCGGGCCGGACGACCTCGGGGCCTTGTCGGCCGCCGGCTTTTCGCTCGCGGCCGCGGCCCTGGGCGGAGGCGACCTGGCCGACTGGCGGCCTCCGGCCCGGCTCTGCCTCCTCGTCGGCAACGAGTACGAGGGCCTCGGTTCCGAGTGGCTGCCGCCGGTGGTCGAGCGACTCGGCATCCCGATGGCGCCGGGCGTGGATTCGCTCAACGCGGCGGTCGCGGCCGCGCTCTTCATGTACGAGGCGGCGCGGCCCCGCCGCGCCTGACCGGGAGTCGCCCGCATGCTTGGCGGGGCATGCCCCGGCCCCGCCCGCGCGGGGCGGCGTTTCCCCCGCTCCCTCCCTTGCCCGCCGTCCTGAAGCGGTTTAGAATTCGAACCATGGAAGCTTCAACGGTCAAGGTTTGCGAGGCGGGAGAGGTCATCTTCCGCGAGGGCGAGAAGGGCGATCTCATGTACGTGCTCCTCGAAGGGGCGGTCGAGCTCAAGAAGAAGGTGGAGCGCGGAGAAACCGTGCTCAAGATCGTCAACGCGCCGAACGACTTTTTCGGCGAGATGGCCCTCCTCGACGACCGGCCCCGCTCCGCGACGGCGGTCGCCGAAAAACGCTGCAAGCTCCTACTCGTGGACCGCCCCAGCTTCGAGGCGATGATCCTCCAGAACGGCAAGTTCGCCCTGAAGATCATCAAGGTCCTCTCCGAGCGGATCCGCCGCTCCAACGACCAGGTTTCCGAACTCATCGAGACCCTGCCGAAGGAGCGCATCGCGCGGGGCATGGCCGATTACGCGCGGAAGCACGGCGAACGCATCCACGACGGCGGCACCAAGGTCGCCGTGGCCCTCATGTCGGGCTGGATCAACTCCCACCTCGGCGTCCCGCCCGACGAGATCGAAGCCGCGATCTACCGCATGGTGAAGGCGGAGACGATCGTCTACGCCGCCACCAGCGCCAAGACGAAGGAGCACCTGGTGCTTTCCGAGGAATTCCTCCGCGAGAACGACCGGCGATCCGGCGAACCGGAGGATGGCGCGGGAAGCGGCGCTTGACAGGAAGGCGCGGCCGCGGCATGATTCTCCGCATGAATACGCGAAGCGAACGGAGCGCCACGGCGCGCGTCCCGGATCCGCGCGGCGCCTCGATGAAGGCCCGCGCGCGGTCGTCCGTCCGATCCACCTTCTCCTCAGCCCCCCTCTATACCCTCTACTCCCGGTACCTCTACTCCTATTGACGCGGCGCGTCGGGCGCCGCAGGCCATCCCCCGATAGACCAATCCAAGCTCTAATCCCGGCCGCTTCCGCGGTCCAGTAGTTCCGCATAACTTTTTCGGCGCCGATGCGCCGAAGGGCCGCGCCGCAGGCGCGCGGTCTCGACACGCACGAATGAGGAGGACGCCATGAGCGCCCGGTCCCTTGCCATAAGCCTTTCCGCCCGCCCCGTCACCGCCGCCGCCGATTCCTTCAAAGTCCCCGTGCACCGCCGCGACCGGCGGTCCGGGCCGCTTCCCGCGGCCTGCCGCCTGGAGGCCCTTCGCGCGGCCGGCTTCAACACCCTTCTCCTGCCGAGCGGCGCGGTCTTCCTGGACCTGGCGGTCGACCCGGACGCGACCGCGGCGGTCGGTGTCCGCGCCGAGGCGCCGTCGCCGGCAGAGGCGATCCGCCGGATGTTCGGCAAGACCTGCCTCCTTCCCTTGGCCCGGGGGATGGACGCCGAGCGCCTCATCTGCTCGCTCCTCGTCGCTCCCGGCTCGCTCGCGGTGATGAACCGCCGCTCCGCGGCAACGCGCGACAATGTCGAGGCGTTTGGTGGTTCGATCCTCGAGTTCCTTGGTCCGGGGTCCCAGGATCCCGCCGCGGACCTGCCCTTCAAGGGGAACCTGGACGAGGCCCGCCTTGAGCGATTCCTGGTTGGCCCCGGGGGCAAGCGGGTGGCCTTCGTGCGGATGGAGGCTTCCGCCGAACTCCTGGGCGGCCAGCCCTTCTCCCTCGCCAACCTCCGCGCCGTCTCGCGCGCCGCGCGCTCGCGCGGGATACCCCTCGTCCTCGACGCGGGCCGCCTCGCGGAGAACGCGCTGATCGCGAGGCGGCGGGAGCCTGGTTGCGAGGGTCTCTCCCCGGCGGAGCTCTTTCGCGCGATGGCCGATCTCGTGGACATCGCCTACCTCCCGTCCAGGGAAAGCTCCTTGCCCGGCGGCGGCGCGATCCTCGCTTCCGATCCCGCCCTGTTCACCGGACCGCGCGCCATCGCTGCAAGTCCGGCGGACTTTCCCGCCTCCAACGAAGGTTCTGAGCCGGACTTGGAGCCTCTGGCCGCGGATCTTCGCGCTTCTCTCGACGAAGCCGCGGGCGTCCGGTCGCATGACTCCATCGGAGGCTTGGCCGGCAGGCTCCTCGCCGCCGGGATACCCGTCGTCCTGCCGGCGGGCGCGTTTGGCCTCCACCTGGACGCGAAAGACTTTTTGCCCGGCCTCCGCCCGGCGGATCACCCCGCAGGCGCCCTTGCCGCGGCCTTTTACCTCGTTTCCGGCATTCGCGGCAGGGAGCGCGGCGGCCTTTCGGCGGGCCGCGTCCGCGGCGCCGAAACGCCGTCCGACATGGAGCTTCTCCGCCTTTCCCTTCCCCGGCGCGCTTCGACGCTCCCGGAGCTTCGTTACGCTGAAGACCGCCTCGAGTGGCTTCACGCGAACCGGGGGCTCGTCGGCGGCTTGCGCGTCGCGGAGGAGTCCGCGGCCGGATCTCGGCACTCCGGCCGTCTGGAGGTCGCGGGCGATTGGCCCGAGCGGCTCGCCGCCGCCTTCCGCGCGGACTTCGGAGACGGCTGGTGAGCGCCGGCGCCTTTCCCGCGCGTGGCGTCTCGGTAAGGCCGGCGGCGACGGGCGACTACGAGGAGGTCCGGAGGCTCAAGAACCAGATCCACGCGATGCACGTCGCGGCGCGGCCGGATTTTTTCAAGCCGATCGCCGAGGCCCTGCCGTTCGGGCTTTTCGAGCGCTGGCTCGGGGCTCCGGATCGCCGGGACGGCGGCGGCCCGCCGGGAGCCGTCCCGGCTGTGCCGCGTTATTCGCTGTATGTCGCCGGGGCCGGGCCGCCGGGAGCGCCCGCGGCGACTTCCGCGGTGGCGGGTTACCTCCTCCTGGCGGACGCGACCCTCGCGGACGATCCCGTGTACGCAGACCGGCGACGCTGGGTGCTCGAGGAGTTGTGCGTGGACGAGTCCCTGCGCGGCCGGGGGCTTGGCGGCCTGCTCTTCGGCTTTGCCGGGGAGGAGGGCCGAAGACTCGGCTACGTCTCGCTCGAGCTTTCGGTCTGGGCGTGGAACGGCGCCGCCGAGAGGTTTTACCGGAGTCGCGGCATGGTTCCGCGGACGACGCGGCTCGAGAAGGCACTCTAGCTCCCCCCTCGCGCGGGGGGGCGGGGACAGGCTATCCTGTCGTCATGGCCCCGTCCCTGCCCCCGGCCGCGAGCTTCGACTACGCGGCTTTCTACTGCGAGGAGAATGTCCTCAGGCTCCTCTCCTCCCCGGCCCTGGCGGGCCGCCGCGCCTGGGCCCTCCTCGTCTCCAATCCCGGCCGATCCGTGGCGATGCGGGCCCAGCGCGCCGGGAGGCCGCCCGAGGGCCTCGTCTCCTGGGACTACCATGTCCTCGCCGTGGCCTTGCTCGAGGGGCCGGAGGGCGAAGCCGCCTACGCCCTCGACCTCGACAGTCTCCTCGCCTTTCCCGTGAGGCTCGCCGACTATCTCGCGGGCAGTTTCGCGGCGGCCGCGGACCCGGCCGGACGGCCCCTCTTCCGCCTCGTTCCCGCGGCGCGGTACGCGGCGGAACTCGCTTCCGACCGTTCCCACATGCGCGCGCCCGACGGCTCCTGGCTTGTCCCCCCTCCGTCCTGGGAGGCGCCGGGCGGCGGCAGGCCCTCCAACCTTCTTGACTGGATCGACATGGGCAAGCCCTCGCCCGGCGCCGTCCTCGATCCGGCGGGCCTGCGGGCCTTCGCCGCCAGGCCCGAAGCGGGAGATTCATGAAGCGCATAACCTTTCTGTCGCTCCACGTCGAGGATTCCCCCGAGGCCCAAGCCCTCGGCGCGGCTTCGGTGGCGGCGGCCCTGCTGGCGCGGGGCGGCGACCACCCGGCCTACGAGCCGCGCCTCGTGGAGGGCTTGGCCTCCGAAGGCGCCGGAGTCCTCGCCGCGCGCGTCCTGGCGACGCGCCCGGAGGCGGTGGGCTTTTCCGTCTATGCCT
>JAEUJG010000558.1 GCA_016794765.1 Spirochaetaceae bacterium
TGCCAAGGTCGCGTCCAGGTTTTCGTCTTCCTTGGTGTGGGCGGCGACGCCGATGCTGACCGTGCAGCGGAGCGTCGCGCCTTCCGCGGCAAAGGCGAGTTCGGCGATCCGCGCGCGGAGCTTTTCCGCCGCCACGGCGGCGCCCTCAAGGTTGGTGTCGGGGAGGAGGACGAGAAACTCCTCGCCGCCCCATCGGCCGATCCGGTCGACCTCGCGGAGGGCGCCGGAAAGCCCTCGGGCGATGCCGACCAGGACCTGGTCGCCCAGATCGTGCCCGTAGCCGTCGTTCACGGCTTTGAAATGATCCACATCGAGAAGAAGCAGGCTGAAGGCCGCATGGTTGCGCGTCATGCGGATCCGCTCTTCCTCCATGCACAACAGCAAGGCCCGGCGGTTGAGGAGGCCGGTCAGGGGATCCGTCTTGGAGAGCTCCTCGTACTTCAACATGAGTTCCTCCATCGCGCGGGCCTTGTGGCCGAGGGCCTTGGCGTCCTCGTCCGCGCGCTTTTGGAAGAAGGCGAGCACCGCCACGGTCGTGGCGTAGGTGGAGACGATGGACATGACGTTGTAGAAGCCGAGCCATCCCCGGGGAAAGGCCTTGACCAGGATCGCCGACTCGTCGGCGCGGAACTGCACGAGGACAAAGCCCGCCAGGTTGAGGCCCATGAAGGCGAGGATCGGAAGGAATTTCCGCAAGGGCCACAGGAGGAGGGGCACGACCGCCGAGAGCAGGAAGAAGAAATGCATGCCCGGCGCCTTGCCTAGGAAGAACCAGGTCGAGGCGAAGATGGAGGAGGTCAACAGGGTCGAGAAGAGCAGCCGGGCCGGCCCGGGTCTTGCCCTCCGGTTGAGCGCCATGGAGAGGGCGTAGAAGGGAATGCAGGCGAGGGAGAGGAGGATGGGGCCGAGGAGGACGCGCCGGCCGGCGACGGCATGGAGGCCGGCGTAGGCGACCATGCTGACGATGGCCGCGAGGCCGCAAAACTGGAGGAGGGAGAGCCTCCGGAGCTCGGAATCGTCCAGACCCTCGGGCGGCTTGAACCTCAGCAGGGAGGAAAAGGCAGACATCGGCGCCTCCGATCCGCCGCGCCTCTCCCGGGGCGGCTGGCTATGAGACTAAGACTCAAACGAGAGAAACGCAAGCTCGGAAAAAAGACTCGACACCGGCCCTCAGGATGGCGCATGGTGCTCCTTGAAGGACTCCAGCTCCAGGCCACAGTCCCCGCAGGTCTCCTGGTACCAGGTAAAGGGGGCCCCGCACTCCGGACAGCGCCAGCGCCTCGCCTGCTCCTCGCGCCAGGCCGAGTGACCGATCTCCCTGATGCGCTCCGCCTGGCTGAACTTCGCCCTGATGTGGGGCAGGATCTCCGCCAGGCCCTCCTCAAGTCCGGTCCTGCGCCCTTCCACCAAGGCGCAGGGATAGTCGGCGCAGAGGACGCAGGCTTCGACGTTTTTTCCGCGGGCGCAGATCCGGATGGCGCAAGCCCGGCAACCGGGGGAAAGCAAGTCCGTCTTACAGCCCGTGCAGGCGAGAAGAGCGGGCGGGATGACCTCCCGCAAGGGCCGGGGCAGATCCTCCCAGCGCGCGGGTTTGCCGCTCGCCAGGCTGTCCCGGTACAGGTTGAGAACCTCGCAGGCGCCGCAGTACAAGCCGCAATAGGAATCGCCGCGAAAAACTTCGGAAGCGCTCATGATGGCCTCCCCGGGGGACCGGGCGAGCCGCGCCGATCCTCGCGCGACTTAACTATAGGCGGCCCGCACGCTTCGCGCCATCGGTTTTCGGGCGGCCGGGCTCGGGCGCGGGCAGGAGCGCCCGGCCGGCGACAGGATTTGGCGAAATCACTATCGCGCCAAAATCTCCACTAGCTTTCGTCCCGGACTGCCTTTATACTTCATACTGCTTTCGGGAGGGCTCCGGCATGATTAGGCCACGTCCATGGCGAGCGTTTATGCTTCTCGCGCTTCTGCGATTCGGAGTCGCCGCTCCGCTGGTCGCCCAGGCTCCGTCTCCCGCGGCGGAATCGGACGACAAGGCCGCCTTCGCCATCCTTTCGATCAAGGAC
>JAEUJG010000601.1 GCA_016794765.1 Spirochaetaceae bacterium
GGGGCCTATTGAGGCGCTTCGCCTGCGTCGCCGCGCTGGGCTTTGGGCTCGCGGCTACCGTCCTCGCGGCCCCCTTGGCGGAGACGCTCGAGGGAGCGACGCCGGCTGAGCTCCAGTCCTTGCGTGACGGAGCCACGCTCATGCGCTACGCCGAGAGCCCCGACGCATTGCGCCTCCTTCCCCGGGGATCGGAGGGAGACTACGTCGGGAGGGCGGCGGCCGCCCGACCCGCCGCCTTTCTGGTCGAATGCGCCTTTTTGGTCAAAGGAACGAGCCTTGCGGGCGATGACCGGGTGCGGGCCTTCAACAAGTTGACCGAGGTGGAAAGTCTGGCTCCGGTCACCTATTATTCCGAGCTGCGCGATCGGCAAACCCCGCTTTTCCGGGATCCGCGCCGCGTCGTTGGACCCGGCGCGACGGAAGCCGTGGCGCATGTCGGCGTGGCGGAAGCTCCGACCAGCGCCGGTTTTGATCTCTATTTCCACGACGCCAACTTCGGACCGAGCTGGTTTCGCGTCGAGATCGACGGCGGCGGTTCGGGTTTCACGGTCGCCTTGACGAATTCCCGCCCGCTCGGGATCGCCCTGCTGCGGGCTTTCCCGGCCGGAGGACTGCGGATGCGCTTCGCCCTCGTTCCCGTGGACGAGGGGGTGCTCGTCTGCGGCATCTGCGCGGCGGAACCCTCTCCGGGAACGACCCTCCTCGTGGACCTGTGGAGCGCCATGGAGAAGCGCCTTAACGCGGTCAAGGGCTGGGTGGCGGGAAGGATCGGCGGGGATCGATGAAGAACGCGACTTCCGGCCGGCGCGGCTCAATCCTGGGCAACTTCCTCTATTCAAGCCTTACCACCCTGCTCAACGTCCTCGTGCCCCTCGCGACCTATCCATACCTCGCGCGCGTCCTCGGTCCCGACAACATGGGCAGGCTCGGCGTGGCCGGATCCTTCGCCAATTATTTCATAGTGGCCGCCGGGTTGGGCTTCGCGACGTACGGGGTCCGTTCCATCGCGGCGGCCCGACGCGATCGGACGGATCTCAACCGGCGTTCGACCGAGCTTTTCGTCATCGCCGCGGCGGCGGACCTGCTCGCCTCCATCGCCTACTTCGCCGCCATCCTCGCGGTGCCGCGCTACCGTGAAGACTTCGGGCTTTTTGCCCTTTTCGGCGTAACGGTCGTGGCCACGCCCGCGGCCATCGATTGGTATTTCCGCGGCATCGAGGAATTCCGGTTCATAGGCCTCCGGAACGCGGCGATCCAGATCGCGTACGTCGCCGCGCTTTTCGCCGTGGTCCACCGTCCCGAGGATACGACCGCCTACGCCGGCCTCCTGGCCGCGGTGGCCGTGGCCGGCGCGGCGGCCAACCTCTGGACGGCCCGTCGATACGCGTCCCTGGAGACCAAGGGACTGCGGCCCAGATCGCATCTCGCGCCGATGGGCGTGTTCGCGCTCCTGTCCTTCGCCATAACCGCCTACACCAATCTTGATTTCCTGTTCCTCGGACTGGTGTCCCCGAGCCGCGAGGCCGGGTTGTATTCCATCTCCCTCCGGCTGGTCCGGATGGTCACC
Organism: Spirochaetaceae bacterium; assembly: GCA_016794765.1. GTDB lineage: Bacteria > Spirochaetota > Spirochaetia > Treponematales > Rectinemataceae > JAEUJG01. Next base: position 1,568 of record JAEUJG010000601.1, read on the forward strand.
ACGGTGACCGCCACCTTGAGCGGCGTCTTGTTGCCCCGCCTTTCCCTCCTCGCAGGCAGCGACGAGGAGGAGTTCAAGCGGATCATCAAGACCTCCGCCTCGGCTATCCTGCTATTTTCATTGCCCGCCGCCGCAGGGGTATTCGCCGTCTCGGAGGACTTGGCCCTGTTGTTCGGCGGAAGTCTCTTTTCCGAGTCGGCGACATCCCTTCGCATCCTGGCGGCCATGATTCCCGTGGTCGCCTGTTCGAACTTCCTGCAAATGCAGTTCCTGATACCGCGAGGACGGGAGCGGGCGCTCCTGGTTTCCTTTGGCGTCGGCCTCGCGGTCACCGGCGCGGCGATGGCCTTGCTCGTGAAGCCCTACGGCCAGATCGGCGCCGCCTGGGGAATGCTCGCCGGCGAAGCCGCGGTGCTGGCGGCGCAAGCCTTCCTTTGCGGGCGCGCCGAACTCCGGTCCGTCGTCGATCCGCGGCGCCTGGCCGGCTACGTCCTGGGCTCCGTCGCTTGCGGGGGGGGCGCGACGCTGCCCCGGGCTTTCATGGACGCGGGGCCGGCGAGGCTCGCGACCTCCGTGTTCGCCGGTTGCCTGCTTTACTCCGCTTTCCTGTTCGCCGTCCGCGAACCGCTCGCCGCCGAGTTGTCGGGGCGCATCCTGTCACGAAGGGGCAAGGGCCGTGCCTAGAGCCATCATCGTATCTCCCAACGGCCTCTCCGATTCCGGCGGGGTGGAGCGCGTCATGCTCTACGCGTCGAGGGCGCTTTCTCCGCTCGGTTTCCGACCGCTCGTGCTCGACAAGGCACGGTTGGCGAAATCTTCCATCGGCCGGCTTCTCCGCCCCCTGGCGAGGGGCAGGCTCGGTTTTACGATCGAAGGATTGGCCTATTCCCTGCTCGCCCGCTCACTCAGGTCGCGCGGCGACATCGTCGTGGCCAACGGTTACTCCTCGCCCTTCGTCCGGGCGGACCTGCTGTTCTGTCACGGCTCGATACGGGGTTTCCGGCGGGCCACCGAGGGCAGGCGGATCGCCTACGGACCCATCGAGCTCATGGAGGCGGCCGCAGGGCTCTTGGCCCGCCGCGTCGCGGCCGTTTCGCTCCGGGCCGGCCGGGAATGGCGGCGGATGTACTGGACGCCAAGCCGAAAGCTGCGCATCCTGCAGAATTGCGTCGACGCTTCCGCGTTCATCCCCGCGAAGGCGGGGCGGGCCGCCGGGCGCGAGGTAGCTACGCGCGTGCTTTTCGTCGCGCGCCTCGGCATCCCCAAGGGAACCGATCGCCTCCACGCGCTGCTCGATCATTCGGCGAAGACCGGAACCCACCTCAAGCTGGTGATCGCGACACCTTCCGCCGAGGGAACAGCCGCGTTCGCGGCGAGGAGCGACGTCGAGCTCCTCGTCGGCGTTCCTTTCGGGAAGTTGCCCGAGCTCTATCGTTCCTGCGACGTACTCTATCTCCCTTCCCGCTACGAGGGTTTCGAGATGGTGACCCTCGAGGCCCTGGCGTCGGGCACGCCCGTCGTGGGCAGCGACGTGGGCGGCATGGCCGAGCTTTCCCGGCTCGGCTTTCCCGGCGTCACGATCGTCGATCCGGACGATGTCGAGGCCGCCCTCGGCGCGATACTCGCGGCCGCGAGGGACTGGGGCGATCCGGCGCGCAAGGAATTACTCCACCGGCGGACCGAGTCGGAGTACGGGCTCGAGGCTTGGAGCGGACGCTTGGCCGGGATCATGGAGGGAAGGGAATGAACGAAGCGCGCGTCACCGTCATAGTTCCCTCCTTCAATCGCGCGCGCCTCCTCGAACGGACCATCCCGAGTTACCTGCAGGAAGGCGCCGGAGAGCTCATCCTCGTGGACGACTGCTCGACTGACGAGACCGCGGCGGTGGTCGCCGGACTCGCGGAACGCGACGGCAGGATCCGCTACCTGAAGAGCGAGCGGACCCTGAAGCAAACCCACGCGAAGAACCTGGGCATCGCCGCGGCGCGGTTCCCCCTACTCAACTTCGCCGACGACTACAGCAACCTGCTGCCCGGGAGCCTTCCGCGGCTGCTCGCCACCATGGAGGAGACGGGAGCGGACATCGTCGGCGCCCGGGCGCCGTACATGGAAAGCGCCGAGGACGCCGCCGATCCCGCGGCTTTCGCCGCGCGACAGCCAGCGATGGA
>JAEUJG010000615.1 GCA_016794765.1 Spirochaetaceae bacterium
GTCGTCGGTCCCTTCACCGTCGTCGTCGACGCGACGCCCCCGGCCGCCGAGGCGGCCGTCGTCGAGGCCGCCAAGATCTTCAGCCCCGACGGGGACGGCAACAAGGATACGATGCTCGTGAAGCTCTCGGGCTCGCCCGAGGACCTCTGGACCCTCCGCATCCTCGACGCCGGCGGCAAGGCCCGCCGGGCGGTCGAGTTCAAGAACGGCGCTCCCCTCGACTTCACCTGGGACGGCAAGGCCGACGACGGCGCCGTCCTGCCCGACGGCGTCTATTCCCTCGTGCTCGCCTCCACCGACCGCGCCGGCAACGCCTTCTCCCGCCGCATCGACAACCTCGTCGTCAACACCCAGCAGCCGCCGGTCAACGTCGCCATCGACATCTCCGCCTTCAGCCCCAACGCCGACGGCCGCAAGGACACGATCGCCCTCATCCCGAACGTGCCGGTCAGGACCGGGCTGGCGGGCTGGAAGCTCGCCGTCCTCGACAAGGACAAGCGCGAGCGCTGGTCCGCCTCCGGCGCGGACTCGGCCGGCATTCCCGAGCGGCAGGCCTTCGACGGCCGCGACGCCTCCGGCAATCCCCTTCCCGAGGGGCAGTACCAGGCCGAGCTGTCGATCACCTACGTCAACGGCCACAGCCCGAAATCCCTGTCGCCCCTCTTCACCCTCGACAGGACCCCGCCCTCCGCGACGGTCAAGGCCGACCGCGACGCCTTCAATCCGGCGGGCCGCGAGGGCCAGAACCTCGTCCACTTCGAGCAATCCGGTTCCAAGGAGGAGCGCTGGACGGGCGAGATCATCGGCAAGGACGGCGCCGTCGTCAGGACCTGGTCCTTCGGCGCCGAGCCCGATCCCCGCGTGGACTGGGACGGCGCGGACGACGCGGGCAAGCCCGCGGCCGACGGCGTCTACACCTACCGCCTCAAGGCGGAAGACCGCGCGGGCAACCTCTTCGCCTCCGCTCCCGCCTCCGTCGCCCTCGACACGGAAGAGAAGAAGGCCCGCCTCTCCGTCGACCAGCGCGCCTTCAGCCCGAACGGCGACGGCCAGAAGGACCAGCTGCGGCTCGGCGTCCAGGTCGAGGCCGCCGACCGCCTCAGGGCCTACGAGCTCGTCGTCGAGGCTGTCGAGGTCGGCGGCCTGGCCGCCGGCCAGGCGGTGCGGAGCTGGAAGGGCGAACGCGGCATTCCCGAAAGCTTCACCTGGGACGGCCTCGGCGACCAGAAGGCCCGCGCGGCCGACGGCCGCTACCAGGCCCGCCTCAAGGCCACCTACGTCAACGGCGACGCCGTGGAGGCGCTGACCGCGCCCTTCCTCCTCGACACGAAGGCGCCTGCCGTCGAGGTGAAGGCCGATTTGACCCTCTTCTCGCCGAACGGCGACGGCCGCAAGGACGAGATCAAGTTCACCCAGAAATCCGCGCCGGGCGACGATTGGGTCGGCCGGATCCTGCCCGAGGGAGCCGCCGCCGGCTCGGCGCCCCTGCGCAGCTTCGCCTGGAAGGGCCAGGCCTCCGACTTCGCCTGGGACGGCACCGACGAGGCGGGCAACCGCGTCAAGGACGGCCTCTACCGCTACGAGATCGCCTCGGTCGACGCCGCCGGCAACTCCTTCAGGACCTCGCTGACCGGCCTCCGCGTCGACGCCCGGCCGGTGCAGGTCTTCGTCACCGCCTCCGACTCCGGCTTCTCGCCGAACGGCGACGGTTTCCGCGACGCGCTCTCCTTCGCGCCCATCGTGAATCTCCGCGAGGGGCTCGATTCCTGGAAGCTCGCCGTCCTCGACAAGGCGGGCGCCGAGCGCCGCGTCTTCTCCGGCAGGGGCGGCGAGGTGCCGGCCCGCATCGACTGGGACGGCAAGGACGGCGCAGGCGCGCTCCTCCAAGGCGAGTTCGTCGGCCTCCTGGCCGTCGAGTACGCGAAGGGCGACCGCGCCGAGGCCCGCACGGGCGCCATCCTCGTCGACACCGAGGGTCCCAAGGTGGCCGTGCGCCTGACGCCCGAGTTCTTCAGCCCCGACAACGACGGGGTGGACGACGAACTCGCCATCGCGATCTCCGTCTCCGACGCGAGCGAGGTCGAGGAATGGCGGCTCGAGATCGACGAGGCGGCCGTCGTCGAGGGCGCCGCCCCCGGCGCCAAGCCCAAGGAGCGCCTCTTCATCGCCTGGGGCGGCAAGGGCCAGCCGGCCGCCTCCATCAGCTGGGACGGCCGCTCCGCCAAGGGCGAGCTCGTCGAGGCGGCGACCGACTATCCCTTCTACTTCAGCGTGAAGGACAGCTTCGGCAACGTGACCCTGCTCTCCGGCCTCATCGCGGTCGACGTCCTCGTCATCCGCGACGGCGAGCGCCTCAAGATCAAGGTTCCTTCCATCGTCTTCCGCTCGGGCGGCGCCGACTTCGGCGGGCTGGACGCCGAAAAGCTCGCCAGGAACGACAAGGTGCTGAAGCGCATCGCCCAGATCCTCAACCGCTTCAAGGACTACAAGATCGGCATCGAGGGCCACGCGAACAGCGAAGGCAAGATCAACGGTTATTCCGCCGCGAAGATCGCCGAGGAGGAGAGCAAGGAACTCGTGCCCCTCTCCACCGGCCGCGCCGAACTCGTGAGGAAGCTCCTCGTGGAGAACGGTGTCGCGGCCGCGCGGCTTTCCGTGCGGGGGCTCGGCTCCGGCGAGCCGGTCGTCGACTTCAAGGACGCGGTCAACCGCTGGAAGAACCGCCGCGTCGAGTTCATCCTCTACAAGAACTAGCAAGCGCGGATGACGCGCGGGCGGCGGCGGTCCTTGAGGGCCGCGCCGCCCCGGGGCGCCCCGCCGGGGCGCCTTTTCATTTAGGCGGGCGCCGGGTCCGCGCCCGGAGCGACGGCCGCGCCCTCGACGACCAGGATCCCCCTCTCGACGAGACTCTCAAGGCTCGCGTCGAGGGTTCCCGGCTCGGCCAGGGCCGTGACGGCGGGGCCGGGGGAAAGCCTGCGGGACCGGTTCCGGCCCGCGTGCTTCGCCTCGTAGAGGCCCAGGTCGGCGAGCCTGACCGCCGTCCCGAAATCGACGAGTCCGGGCGCTCCATTGAAGAAGGGAAAAACGCAACAGCCGATGCTCGCGGTGACGGCGAGGGTCGGCGCCTCCGCGTGGCTGACGCGGAAGGGCGTTCCGGCGATCCTGCCGCGCAGCTTGTCGGCCATGGCCAACACCGTCTCCAGGCGCGCGTTCTCGAGGACGACGAGGAATTCCTCGCCGCCCCAGCGCACCACGAGGTCGTCGCCGCGCAGGTTTTCCTTGAGCCGCCGCGCGAACTGCGCCAGCACGAGGTCGCCCGCCTCGTGCCCGAGCCCGTCGTTGACCCGCTTGAAATGGTCGATGTCGAGGAGGAGGAGTCCGAGGCTGGTCTCCTCCGCGCCGACCTGGCGCTTCTCGGGATTGGCGCGGTGGAATTCGGCCCGCGCCGCGATCGCCCGCGCCCGCGGGACGATCGACTCGTGGACGAAGCGCCGGTTCCTGAGGCCGGTCAACGCGTCGGTGAGGCTGGCCTCCTCGAGCGCCTTCATCGCCTCCTTGAGCTCGGCGGTCCGCCTTTCGACCTTGACCTCGAGGTCCTGGTTGAGCTCCTCATAGCCGCGGGACGTTTTCGCGTTGCGCGACGCCATGATGGCGGCTTGGCCGAGGAAGAAGAAGAGGAATCCGAACTGGGTAACGGAGACCGTCGCGATCGCCCGCATGTAGAACAGGATCTCGGCCACGCCGCTCGCCATGAGGATGACGCTGATGACGGCGTGGGGCAGGATGCCCGGCTCCCGCCGCGCCAGCGCCATGACGAGGCTGCCGGCGCAATGGATCGCCGCCCCCAGGGTCGCGTACTGGTAGATGACGAGGTAGTAGCGGCCGCAGAAGGCGAGGGGAGAGACCAGGGTGAGGATCGACAGGGCCGCCGCCAGGGCGAGGAGGCCGACGATGAAGGCCTTGCCCAGTCTCTTCAGGAAGGTTTCCCGCATCAACAGCACGAAGGCGGGGACGATGGCGTAGAAAGTGAGGTATTCGACGCGGATCAGCGTGTCGTAGACGTCGAGCCAGGAATAGAGGTAGGGCTCGGTGAGGAGTTTCCGCGAGAGGAGGAGGAAGACGACGATCGCGAGATGGAGGGCCGCCTTTTCCCGCCGGCGCACGAAGTACAGGAACAAGTGGTAGAGGAACATGAAGAACAGGGCGCCGAGGACGACCGCGTCGAAGAAGCCCCTCAGCGAGGCCTGTCCCGCGAGATCGGCGAGGAGGCCGATCCTCGGCGCCTCCAGGATGCCGCCCTTCGCGTTCTCGTGGTTCGAGATGTGGACGACGATGGTCGCTTCGCCGCGTTCGGGGGTGAAGGAGCCGATCATGTTGCGGTTCGCGGGTCGGGCGAGGGCCGGCGTGGCGCTCGGCGCGCCGATCCGCGCTACCTCCCCGCCGTCCACGAAAACCAGGGCCGCGGTGTTCATCTCGCGGCTTTCGATGCCGAGCGTCTTGCCGACGAGATGGGGCGGGAGTATCACCCTGAGGCGGTAGGTGCCCCAAGCGGCCTTCATGCCGCGGCCCGGCACCTCGAGGAGGCGCGGCTCGCGGCCTTCGAAAATGCGCTGGTCCCCCGGCCCGAGGAAAACCTCGGGGTGGAATTCCCATTCGCCCTCGAGGAGCCAGATCCGATCCCGGCCTGGATCGCCCTCCTTCGCGAAATCGACAAGTCCGCCTTTCGCCGAGGGATGGTCCTCGCCCGCCGCGCAGGAAACCAAGCCGAGGATGGCGAGGGCCGCGACCGCGGCGAAGGCGGCGCGGAACGCGGTGGAGCGGATTCGCATGACCAAAGCCTATTCCGCTCCTCCCTCCTTGTCAAACTCGATTCCTGAAGCGATTCCCCCATGTGGGTGAGGCCGGAGGGCGCCGATTCCATGCCAGGCTATTCCCGATTCCACGATTGCGGGGAGGTCCCATGCAGGAAACGAAACCGGTTGAATCCCGCGAACGCGCGCTGGCCCTGCGCGACGGCTACTACGAAGGCCTCGTGGAGCGCGGCCAGCTCTTTGCGCTGCGCGCCGCCGGCTCGCTGCTCGGGATAGGCGAACTCAGGCGGAGCGCGACGCACGCCGGTTACGGAGACATGGGCGTACACGTAGTGGAGCGCTTCCGCGGCAGGGGCTCGGGCTTTTCATCGTCGCGAAGCTCAAGGAAACCTGCCGGAGGGAAGGGCTCAAGCCCATGGCGTCCTGCGACGTGAGGAACGAAGCCTCGAAGCGGATGCTCGGGAAGGCGGGGCTTGTCGCGGAGCACCGCATCGTGTTCGCGGAATTCGCCGACTAGGCTTTCGCGCGGAGCCGTTTCTCCGGGAAAGGCCTCCGGCGCTTGCTTTCCCGCCCATCCTGAGTATCTTTATGATGTCGCCCGGCGGGACCTTCCGCGCGGCGGCGCGGGAGGATTGGCGCGTGAACGAGCTCAACGGTCGACACCTGTATGGCGCTTTCCGCTCGGGGGCCCGCAAGGTGCGGGCTTCCCAGGATGAATTGAACCGCATCAACGTGTTCCCGGTGCCCGACGGCGACACCGGCACGAACATGGCCGTCACCATCACGAGGGCCGTCGAGGGGGCCTTGGTCTCCGACTCGGCCTCCGACACCCTCGTATCGATGGCGGACGCCGCGCTGGCGGGGGCCAGGGGCAATTCCGGCGTCATCTTCGCCCAGTTCGTCGCGGGCTTCAGCGATTCGATCCACGGCGCCCCCTCGGTCAACAGGGAACGTTTCGTGCGGGCGATGGAACAGGCCTATGAGAGCGCCTATCGCGCCATCACGGAACCCCGCGAGGGCACCATCCTCTCGGTGATCCGGGACTGGGCCGCCGCCCTCCGCCGCGAGCACCAGCGGGCGGAGAGCTTTCGCGAGCTCTTCAGGGCGGCCGCCCCCGCGCTCCGCGAGTCCCTCGCCGCTACCACCGGCCAGCTCGAGGAGCTCGCCGCGGCCGGCGTCGTGGACGCCGGCGCCTCCGGCTTCGTCGCCTTCATCGACGGAGCCCACGAGTACCTCGAGGCGGGAGCCCCCGTCGACGAGGCGGGCGTTCCCGTGGAGGGGGCGGCCGGAGCCCAGTATTCCGACGCGGGCCACGCCGGCCACGCCGGCCATGACGGGCAGGCCGGATCCGAGTCAGCGAGCGGCGACTTCCGGTATCGCTATTGCAGCGAATTCCTCCTTGCCGCTCCCGCAGGGGAGCGGCTCGACCTCGAGGCCCTGCGCGGCCTCTTGAAGCCGCTCGGCGACAGCCTGATCGTGGCGGGAGGGGTCCTCAAGGCGCGGGTTCACGTCCATACCGACGATCCCGCGCGGGCGATGGAGGAACTGTGCCGCAAGGCCTGGGTCATCGAGCAGAAGGTGGACGACATGCGACTCCAGTTCGCCGACCTCCACGACCGGCGCGCCAGGGTGGCCCTCGTCACCGATTCGGCCTGCGACCTGCCGGCCGAGCTTCTCGAGGAGCACCGCGTCCACGTGGCGCCGCTCTACCTCCGCTTCGGCGAACGGGAATACCTCGACAGGATTACCCTCGACCCCGACCGCTTCTACGACCTCGCCGACGCGGCCCCCGTCTTCCCGACCTCCTCGCAGCCGGCCGCGGCCGTCTTGGAGCGGCTCTATCGCCGCCTCCTTGGTTCCTATGACGAAGTGGTCGCCATCCATCTGTCCGCCAAGCTTTCCGGCACCCTCGAGGCGAGCCGCCGCGCGGCCCTGGCCGTCGATCCCTCCCGCGTCCGCGTCCTTGATTCGCGCCATCTCTCGGGCTCCCTCGGCCTCGTGGTGCTGCGGGCGGCCGAATACCTGGAGTCGGGCGGCGACGCGGCGGGCCTCGAAGCGGAGCTTCCCGCCTGGTCCCGCAAGGCCCTGAACCTCGTCGGCGTCCGGACCCTGCGCTACATGGTGCGCGGCGGCCGCGTCAGTCCCCTCGGCGGCGCCCTGGCGAAGATCCTGAACCTGAAGCCGATCGTCTCCGTGGACGAGGAAGGCGCCTCCAAGCTCTACGGCGCCTCGTTCAGCCGCCGGGCCAACCTCTCCCGGATCGTCGCGATGGTGAAGGACCGGCACGCCGTTGCGCCCCTCAGGGCCTACGCCGTCGTCCATGCGCACGCCGGGGCCGAAGCCGAGGCCCTGGCGCGGCGACTCGAGGCGGTCCTCGGCTTTCCGCCCCTCCACGTCAGCGAGATATCGGTCGTCGTGGGGATGAACGCGGGCCGCGGAGCCCTATCCGTGGTCGCGATGAGCGAATGAGGCCGCCGACCGGGCGGTCCGCGATCGGCGGACGAGGCGGCCGCCGGCCGGTCGGCCCGCGCGCCGCTCCGGCCAAGGCCGCGCCGGGCTTCGGGCGGCCCTCGGCTCAGGGCCGCTGGAGGACGCGTTCGAGCCGGGCGGTGTCGAAGCCGAGTTCGGCGGCGCGGGCGACCAGCGCCTCGTACTCGGCCGGTTCCGGCCTTTGTTCGCGCGACATGAGCCAGAGGAAGCGCTTCGAGGAGCTCGTCACGAGCATGAAGCGGTAGTCCGGGCTCATGTGGACGAGGCGGTACTTCGACCAGAGAAAGGGTATGACGCTGACTTCCATCTCTCCCGGCCGGCCCGGGTCGGGAATGCGGAGGCGTTGCCTCAGCGTCTTGCGCGGGCCTTCGGGCGAGCCCTTGTTGCCTTCGTAGCGCACCGACCAGCTTCCGTCGGCGTTGCGGATGTAGATGTCCGCCGTGTTGACCCAGTCCCTCGCGACGGGGATCGGAATCCGCGCGAGTTCGAACCAGGCGCCCTCGAAGCGGGAGAGGTCGAGGGCTTCGACGGCGGGGATGGAGGCGGTGGAGCCGGGCTTGGGCTCGTCGGGGGAGCAGGCCGCGGCCAGGGCCGCGAGGCCGATGGCGAGGGCCGCCCTTCCGCCCTTCGAGGCGACCTCGCGCGGATTCGTGGCGTTCATGATCGTTCTCCTTCGGCGCGCCCCTCGTCCCGGCGCGGGGGCCGCGGGACGAGGATGCTCGTTCGACGCTTGTAGTCGGCGTAGGACGGATCGGCGCCGTATTTCTCGTCCGCGCTTTTTTCGAGGGGCGGCAAGCCCGTGACGAAGACGAGGAGGAGGGTGATGTAGGCGGGGCCGAGGATGGCGAGGCGCCACCAACCCTCGATGGACGGCAGGGCATAGATCCAGAGTCCCCACCAGACGAGGATCTCGCCGAAGTAGTTCGGATGGCGCGACCAGGACCAGAGGCCGCGGTCGATGAAGCCCTTTTCCCCGCGTCGCTTCCAGGCGGATTTCTGCGCGTCGGCGAAGGCCTCGACGGCGAGGCCCGCCAGCCAGACGGCGCCGCCCGCCGCGTGCGCCGGCGAGGGGGCCGGGGCGGGCGCCGCGAGCACGGCGATCGCCGGCAGCATGATCACCGCCGTCGACAGGGCCTGGAGGATCCAAAAGCGGGCGAATTTCCACGGATCCTCGCGCCGGCCGTCGAAGCGGTGGTCGACCTTCATCGCGAGGATCCGCCGGAAGAGGTAGCCCGCCAGGCGCAGGGCCCAGGCGGCGACCATGAGGGCCGCGGCGAGCCTGAGCGGCTCGAAGGCGCCTTCGAGGAAGACGAGGACGAGGGCCGTCAGGGCGAAGGAAAGGCCGTAGGAGAGGTCGGTCACGACGTCGGTCTTCCTGGCCGCGGCGAGGGCGAAGAAGAGCGCGTTGACGGCGAGGCTCGTGAGGACCGCGAGAAGGAAGGGGTTCATCGTCCATGCTCCTTTGCGTCGTTTCCCGTCCGCGCCGGGGAGGAGAGCTCCGCCGGCCGCGCGGCGGCGAGGAGGCGGGCGGCGAGGTCGAGGTCCTTGAGGAGGCGCGCGATCTCGCCGAGGACGGCCAGGTGGGCCTCCGGCGGCTGCCCCTCGGGCGCGCAGAGGATGATGAGGACGCGCGCCGGCTCCTCGAGCGCGAGGATGCGGAAGCCCTGGGGCCGGGCTCCGAAGAAGACGAGGGGCTCGTCGACCTCCGTGACGTGGGCGTGGAGGAGGACGACCCCGGGATCGAGCTCGATGGGGGCCTTTTGCGCGATCTCGGTGTAGAGCGAGGCGAGCCGGCCGAGGGCGCGGCGGTCCTTCCCGAAGGCGAGCGACAGGAGGGCGCGGACGCCGTCGGCCACCGCGGTTTCGCCCATCGCGGTCATGACGCGGCCGGCGGAGAGGGCGGCGGAGAAGAGGTCGGCCTGGACGGGGAGGGGCTCGCCCTCGGGCAGGGGCCGGGCCGTCGCCTCCCCCTCGTCGGGCAGGTAGAAGAGGAGGAGGGGCGCGTCGGGGAATTCCTCGCCGAGGAGGTGAGGCAGCTTTTCCACCGCGGGGTGCCAGGCCGGCCCGCCGGGGCGGGAGCAGAAGATGACGAAGGCGGCCTGCGCCGCGTTGGCCGATTTGGCCTTCTCCGCGACGGACTTCCAGGATTCGAACTCGACGACGCCTATCTGCCCCCTGGCCTTGAGCCCCTCCGCGGCGGTCCTGGCGGCGGCGGCGTGCGGCGCCTGGGCGTAGACCGTGAGGTGGGCGCCGCTCCGCTCGAGGAAGGCCCCGAGGGCGGCGAGGCCGCGCGCGAAGCCGGGATGCCGCTCCGCGAGGGGCGGCAGCACGAGGTTGACGCGCGCGATGTTCTTGACCGGCTTGGCGACGCGGGCGACGACGACGAGCTCGCGGCCGCCCTGGAGGAGGCGCTCGATGACGCTGCCGAAGAAGGCGCGGGAGAATTTGGGCGCGCGGTTCCAGCCGATGACCAGGGTCCGCGCGCGGTTCTCGGCCGCCGCCTGGAGGATGCCCTCCGGCACGTTGACGCTCACCCGCGTGGCGGGGCGGACCGGCACGCCGGCGCGGGCGGTCTGGGCCATCACCTTGGCGAGGACGCTCTCCGCGCGCTCGAGCTCCGCCTCGGTGTCGGCGGACTCCGCGACCACCGCGACGGGGAAGAGGGGTTCCTCGTCCCCGCGGGCGCGGAGGAGGCAGGCGAGGTCGACGAGGTTGCCGAGGGAGGCCGGGTTGGCGACGGCCACCATGATGCGCTCTCGCTCGGGCGCCTGGGCTGCCGGCGCGGGACCGCCGCGGGCGAGGATGCGTCCGCCCGCGGCCCTGGCGACCAGGGGTCCGATGAAGCCGGAGGCGATGACGACGACGAGGGCTCCGCCGAAGACGCCTTCGTCCACGAGGCCGAGGCGGCTGCCGACGAGGAGGGTCCCGAGGGCGACGGTGCCGGGATTCAGGGCCAGGCCGAAGGAGTAGAGGGCCTCGGCGTTGGAGAAACCGAGGAGCGGACGCTTCAGGTAGGCCGCGGCGAAGCGCGCGGCGAGATAGAGGGCCAGCGCCTCGAGCACGAGGACCGCCGAGCCGGAGTCGGACAACGCGCCGACGATGTCCGCGCGGGTGCCGGCGTGGATGAGGAAGAAGGGCACGAAGAGGGCCTCTCCCGCGAAGGAGAGCCGGGCGCGGAGGGCGGAGCTTTCGGGCACGAAACGGGCCAGGAAGAAGCCCGCGAAGAAGGCGCCGATTTCGGGCTTGAAGCCGAAGCGCTCGGCGGCGAAGGCGCAGAGGAAGGCCAGGACGAGGACGAACACGAACTCGATGGAGCCGTCGGGCCGCACCCGCTTGAAGAACAGCCCGGCGGCCTTGGGCACGAAGAGGTAGAGGAGGGCGGCGACGAGGAGCCCCGCGCCGAGCCGGAGAAAGTCCCGGGCGGGCGCGGCTCCGGGGGCGGCGGAAGGCGCGGCGAGGGCGGTGACCGCCGCGAGGGCGAGCACGGCGACGAGCTCGGCCGCGCTCGCGCTGCCCGTCGCGACGAGGGTCGTCCGCGCGCGGAGGAGGCCGAGGCGCGCGGCGCTCTCGTGGGGCCGGACCGTCCGGGCGGCGAAGGCCGCGCCGATGAGGATGGCCGGCGGGAAACCCGCGCCGAGCATCCAGTAGCCGGTGGCGAAGCCCGCGCCGAAGGACAGGAGGATGGCGGCGAAGGAGGCGAAGGCGTGGGGGAAGCGGTGGCGCTTCAGCGCGGAGAAGTCGAGCTCGCTGCCCGCGAGGAAGAAGGCGTAGAGGAGGCCGATCTCCCCGAGGAGCTCGATCGTCCTGCCGCCCTCGATGAGTCCGAAGCCGAAGGGCCCGATGAGGGCGCCCGCGAGGGCGACGCAGGCGAAGCCCGGCAGGAGGAGCTTCTCCGCGGCGAGCGGGACGAGGAGCATGACGACGAGGACGGAGAGAAGCGTCCCCACGGTATCGCTGACGGGCGGCGGGAAGAACATGGTCCACTAAATCTAAGCCGCTTGGGTTCCCGCCGCAAGCGAAAAGCGCGAGGGGAGGGCCAGCCCGGATTTCTCACGGGCAAAATCGGGCCGATATCGAGGAACGAGGAAATCGAGGAACGGAGCATGCTTTTGTGCATTTGAGTACCGGAGATGACGAGAGACGCCGCGAACTAGGGCTCGCGAGAGAGCGGCCCGATTTTGCCGGTGGCCGCGCACCTGTTTGGGCAGACCGGAGTACCGCGTTTCATCGCGCGGCTGGTGGGAAATCCGGGCTAGAAGTCGCCGGCGAAAACCACCTCCGCCTCGATCCCGACCCCGAGCCGCTCCCGGACTTCGCGTTGCGCGCACTCGATGAGGGCGCGCATGTCCGCCGCGCTCGCCTTGCCCGCGTTCACGAAGATGTTGGCGTGCCAGTCGGAGACCGCCGCGTCCCCGATCCGCCGGCCGCGGAAGCCGAGTTCGTCCAGGATCTTGCCCGTCGGCCTTCCCAAGGCGCGGTCGTTCTTGAAGACGGAGCCGGCGGAAGGCAGGCGGTAGTGGCCCTTGGCCTCGCGGTCGGCGCGGCGCCCGCGCATCGTCGCCTCGATCTCCGCCCGCTCGCCGGGCCGGAGCCTGAAGGCCGCCGCCAGGACGAGGGCGCCGGCCGCCGGGCCGCCGGCCTGGTAGGGCGAGCGCTTGTAGGCCCATTCCCCGGCGGAGCGGGGCCGGCGCTCGACGTTCGCCCCGGCCTCCGGCGACGCCGCCTCCACCCAGGCGAGGCGGTCGGCCATCTCGACCTCGTAGCAGCGCGCGTTCATGAAGACGGCGCCGCCGAGGCTGCCCGGCATGCCGTAGAAATTCTCGAGGCCGGCGAGTCCGCGCTCCAGGGCCGTCTCGCAGAGCGCGTCCACGGAGGCGCCCGCCTCGGCGACGAGGAGGGATCCGCCCTGGAGCCCGTCCCGGCCGGCCTCCGGGCCGGCCTCCGGGCAGGGGCCGGCTCCGGCGTCCGGATCCCCTTCCTCGACGCGGATCGCGGACAGGAGGCTCGTGTCGAGGACGATGCCGCGGATGCCGCGGTCGCCGACCAGGATGTTCGCGCCGCCGCCGAGGGCGAAAAGGGGCAGGCCGGCCGCGCGCGCCTCGCGGAGGAGGCGCAGGCAGGCTTCCCGGTCCCTCGGGGAGACGAAGGCTTCGGCCGGACCGCCGATCCGGAAGGTCGTATGGGCGGACATCGGTTCTTCGTATGCTATCGCCGCGTTTATATTGATTTTTTCGAGGAAGTTCCGTAGTGTTGGCATGGACCGATCATAGCCGGGCCGGGGCGGGAGGCGCAAGCCGCGTTTCGCCGGCGGCGGCCCGCCCACCGTTCGTCGAAGGCCCCGAGCCTTCGCGTGTCCATTTTCGAGGTCCCCGCTGCAGGAGGAAACGATGCCGACGCTCCGCGTGTACAACACCCTCGGGCGCGAACTCCAGGAGTTCCGCCCCCTCGTCCCCGGAAAGGTCGGCTTCTACGGCTGCGGCCCCACGGTCTACAACTACGCCCACATCGGCAACATCCGCGCCTACGTCGTCCACGACACGGTTTGCCGCGGCCTCCGCTACCTCGGCTACGAGGTCGAGCACGTGATGAACATCACGGACGTCGGCCATCTTTCGGACGACGCGGATTCCGGCGAGGACAAGATGGTCAAGAGCGCCCAGGAGCGCGGCAAGACCGTCTACGAGATCGCCCAATTCTACACCGACGCCTTCTTCCGGGACCTCGACCGGATGAACATCGACCGGCCGGAGATCGTCTGCAAGGCGACCGACCACATCCCCGAGATGATCGCCCTCATCAAGCGCATCGAGGAGCGGGGCTACACCTATTCCGCCGGCGGCAACCTCTACTTCGACGTCACCAAGTTCCCGAAGTACGGGGAGCTCGCCCTTCTCAAGCTCGACGAGCTCAAGGCCGGCGCCCGCATCGAGGTCGACCCGAACAAGAAGAATCCCGCCGATTTCGCCCTGTGGTTCACCAAGTCCAAGTTCGAGAACCAGGCGATGATCTGGGATTCCCCCTGGGGCCGCGGCTATCCCGGCTGGCACATCGAGTGCTCCGCGATGAGCATGAAGTACCTCGGGGAGCAGTTCGACATCCACGCCGGCGGCATCGACCACATCCCCATCCACCACACCAACGAGATCGCCCAGACCGAGGCCGCCACCGGCAAGAAGTGGGTCAACTACTGGATGCACAACGAATTCCTGGTGCTCGACAAGGGCAAGATGTCCAAGTCGGCCGGCGGCTTCCTCACGGTGCAGAGCCTTGTCGACCAGGGCTTCGAACCGCTCGACTACCGCTTCTTCCTCCTCGGCGCGCACTACCGCTCCCAGCTCCAGTTCTCCCTCGAGGGACTCGCCTCGGCCAAGGCCTCGCGGAAGTCCCTGTCCGACCGCGTCCTCGCCCTTCGGGACAAGGCCGCCGAACCCGCTCCGCTCGGGTCCCTCGGCGCCAAGGCCCGCGGCTGGCTCGAGGCTTTCTCCGCCGCCGTCGCCGACGACTTCGCGATGCCCCGCGCCCTGGCCGCCCTTTGGGGCGCCCTGCGCGACGCCGAACTCCCGGCCGCCGAGGCCCTCGCCGTCGCCTTCGACATGGACCGGGTCCTCGGGCTCGGCCTGTCCGCGACGGTCCGCGCCGAGGCCGCCGCCGTCGATCCGGAACTCGCCGCCTGGGCCGAGGGCAAGATCGCCGAACGCGCGGCGGCCAAGAAGGCCAAGGATTTCGCCCGCGCCGACGCGATCCGCGCCGAACTCAAGGAAAAGGGCCTCGTCCTCGAGGACGGACCCGGCGGCACGACGTGGAAGCGGCCCTAAGCCTCCCGGCTTGGCGTAACCTGGACGGAGGCGGGATTGTTCTCTAACGAAGCTTCCCTTGACGAGCGCGAGCTCCGGCTTCTCTACGACGCCGTGGCTCCCATGCTCGTGCGGGTAGCCTACCGCATCGCGGGCACCGAGGAAGCGGCCGAGGACATCGTCCACGAGGCCTTCATCCGCCTCCTCGAAAAGCGCCTGCCCTTCGCGACGCGCGACGACGCCAAGTTCTGGCTCATCCGCGTCGTGAAGAACGGCGCCCTCAACTACGCGAAGCGCAAGGGCCGCGAGGCCCGCGCCTACGAGCGTTGGTGGCGCGGCGAGCGCGCCGAGAGCGAGTCGGCCGACGCGGAGATCCTCCGCGGGGAGTCGGAAAAGGAAGTGAAAGCCTTCCTGGACCGCCTCCCCGAGAATCTCCGTTCGGTCCTTGTCCTGAAGGAGTACGGCGGGATGAGTTACAAGGAGATCGGACGGGTCCTCGGCATCACCGAAGGCAACGTCAAGGTCAGAGCCTTCCGCGCCCGCGAGGCGTTGCTCGCCCTGTACGACGAAGAAGGCAAGCATGTGTCCTGATCCCGGATTGCTCTCCGCCTTCGTCGACGGCGAGGTGCCTTCGCCCTGGAAGGACCGTCTGGCCGCCCATCTCGGGGTTTGCCCGGCCTGCGCCGCCAGGGTCGAGCGCTATGCCGGACTCGGCGCCGCCCTGCGCGCCCCCGCCTCCCTCGACGAGGCCGCCGTCGTCGAGCGCCTCCGCGGCCGCCTCGGTGCGGGGCTCGAATCCCGGCCCGCGACCCGCGCCGCGTCCCGCGCCGCCTCGCCGCTCTGGAACCGCAGCGTTTCCCTGCCCTTGCCTTTGGCCGCGGCCGCCGGCCTGGCCTTTGTCCTGTTCGCGAGCCTGGCGCTTTCCGGCCTCCTCAGGCCGGCGCGGCAACCCATCCAGAGCCTGGCCGCCGCGGAGCTCGCCCCGAGCCGGACGGAACCGGGCAGCATGGAGGCCCTCATCCGCTATCTCGAGTCGCAGGACGCCCAGGTCAACCTCACGATCCAGCTCCCCGCCGACGCCACCTTCTCCTCGAGCGGCAAGCCCCTCATCGTGAAGGCTTCCGAATTCGTTCCCCTCGGGCCTTCCTCCGCCGCGCCCTCCCCGGCGGAACTGGGCGGCGACGAGTGAGGCGTCCCGTCGGCGTCGGCGCCGCGGCTCTCCTGTATTGCCTCGCCTTCGGACTCGGCGTCCGGCTCGAGGCCCAGGAAGCCCCCCTGCCCGAACTCTTCAAGGACCAGGCCCTGGCCGTCCACATCGGCGCGCGGATCCACGAGAGCGGCGCCCAAGCCGCCGCCGTCGAGTCCGACAGCGTGCGCTACACCGTTCCCGGCAATCCCGTCGCCGTCAAGCTCGTCGGCTCCAACGTGGTGATCCTCATCCAGGTGACGCCCTTCGCCGAGGGCAAGTCCGGCCTCGTCCTCGTCGCCCAGGGCCAGGTCTGGGTGCGCCGCGGCGAAGGCGAGCTTTCCTACCGCACCACCCTCGATTCCGTGTCGGTCGGCTACGGCGAGCGCGTCTTCTTCTTCCCCCTCGGGCGCGATCCCGCGGGCAACGCGCCGATCCGCCTCGAGATCTTCGTCGAACGCTACGCCGGGGCCCCGGCCGGCGCGGCCGGCCTCGCGCCGGCGGGCCAGGGTTCCAGTCCCGCCGCGACGAGCGCGGCCGAAAGCGGAAAGAGCAAGAAGTGAAGCTCCACGAACATATTCCTCACCACGTGCACGGCGCGCGCCAGGCCCGGATACCGCGCCGAGGCTGGCGCGCCCTCGGTCGCCGCGCCCTCTTGCGCATCGCGCTCTGGTCGCTCGCGGCGGCCCTCCTCGCCGCGGGCGGCGTCCTAGGCTACGGCCGCTTCGCGACGCCGCACGTCGATCGCCTCGATCCCATCGTCGCCGAGCCGGGCGGCCTCGTCCGCGTGGAGGGCCGCAACTTCGGCGCCGTCCGCGGCGATTCGAGGGTCGAGGTGGACGGCGTCGCGCCGACCGCCTCTTCCTATGTCGAATGGGGACCGAACTCGATAGCCCTCCGGCTCCCGTCCTCCGCGGACTCGGGACTCATCTATGTCGTCACGCGCCGGGGCCGCAGCAATCCGAAGCTCTTCATGAACCGCTCCCGCCTCCCGGTCGCCGCCCGCGGGGAAAGCTCCGGCAGGAGCGGGCCCTACCTCGCCTCCATTTCCGCCGAGAAGGGGCCGATCGGCTCCCTCCTCGTCCTCTCCGGCTACAACTTCGGTTCCAACCGGGAAGGCGGCCAGGTGCTGTTCTCCTGGAGTCCCGAGATGTCGAGCGCCCGCCTCGGCGACCGGAGCGAACCTTCCTTCGTCGCCGCGGCCGAGGGCGACGGCGCCTACGAGCTCTGGTCCGACAAGGAAATCCGCGTCCGCGTGCCCGACGGCGCGGCCTCCGGCACGGTCGCCGTCAGCGGCTCCGGCGGCAGGAGCAACGGGCTCTTCTTCGGCGTAGTCGACCAGCCCGGCCAAAAGCGCTATTCGGACCGCCGCAGCTATTCCATCCAATACTCGGCGAGCATCACGAAGACCAAGGCCTCCGGCGCCAACGAGCTCTACCTCTGGATGCCCAAGCCCGTCGAGTCGGCCGCCCAACGCATCGCCAAGGTCCTGACCCAGGAGCCGGCCCCCCTCGTGCCCGACTACCGCGGCGCCGCGCTCCATCGCTTCAAGGACATCGCGACGGGCCAGGATCTCGCGGTTTCCCAGTCCTTCCTCGTCCAGACCTGGGCGGTCGAGACGACGGTCGATCCGGACAAGATCCAGAAGCCGGCCGAGCCGCCGCCCTTCCTCCAGCCCTTCCTCGCCGCCGACGAGCTCGTCCCGGCCGCGGCGCCGGAGATCCAGGCCCTGGCGAGAAGGATCACCCAGGGAGAGCGCAATCCCTGGCGGGCCTCCCGCCTCGTCTTCGAGTACCTGACCCGAAACCTGGCCTGGACGGACGCGCGTTCCGCCGCCAAGCCCCTCGAGGCCCTGGCCGCCAAGACCGCCGACTCCGCCTCCTACGCCGTCCTGGCGGCGGCACTTCTGCGCTCCTCCGGCGTCCCGGCGATTCCCGTCGCGGGCTACCTGGTCGATCCGAGCCGCCAGGCGGCCCGCCACGCTTGGGTCGAGTTCTATGTCTACGGCCTCGGCTGGGTCCCCATGGATCCCATCCTCGGTTCCGGCGCCCGCCCGGGCGGTTTCGACGCCGCCTTCGAGGATCGCGGGCGCTATTTCGGCGCCATCGACAACCGCCGCATCGCCTTCTCCCGCGGCTTTACGGCCTTCTCCCCGATGACCCCGAGCGGCCGCCGCGCCTCGCCCGCGCGACCGCTCGCCTTCCAGAGCTTCTACGAGGAGGCGATCGGCTCCCTCGAGGCCTACAGCTCCTTCTGGAGCGAAGTCGAGGTCACGGGCCTCTATTGAGGTCTCGAATCCGCGCGGCCTCGGCGGCGATCCTCGGTCGCGGGGAGGGCCGCGAGCCGCCGGGCGGGCCCTGCCGTCGCCGGGCCCGGGCCCGCGGTGGATATGCCCTGCCGGCCGTTCACGATTCCCGAAAACCGGGGTATACTGAACCCGCGCCGCGCCTCCCGCGCGGCTTGCTTCAAAAGGAGGAGCAATGTCCCTTATCGCCAAGCAGGATCCCGAGCTCTGGAAGGCCATCGAGCTCGAGACCGCGCGCCAGCGCGACAACCTTGAACTGATCGCCAGCGAGAATTACACTTCGCCCGCCGTCCAGGAGGCCGTCGGTTCGGTCCTCACCAATAAATACGCCGAGGGCTACCCCGGAAAGCGCTACTACGGCGGCTGCGAGTTCGTCGACATCGCCGAGAACCTCGCCCGCGACCGCGCCAAGGAGCTCTTCGGCTCCGACCACGCCAATGTCCAGCCCCACTCCGGCAGCCAGGCCAACATGGGCGTCTATTTCGCCGCCCTCAAGCCCGGCGACACGATCCTCGGCATGGACCTGGCCCACGGCGGCCACCTCACCCACGGCGCCCCCGTGTCCTTCTCCGGCAAGATGTACAACGTGGTCCGCTACGGCGTGAACCGCGAAACCGAGAAGATCGACTACGACGAGGTCGCCCGCATCGCCCGCGAGGCCAGGCCCCGCATGATCGTCGCCGGCGCCTCCGCCTACGCCCGCGTCCTTGACTTCGAGCGCTTCCGCGCCATCGCGGACGAGGTCGGCGCCTACCTCCTCGTCGACATGGCCCACATCGCGGGCCTCGTCGCCGCCGGCCTCCACCCGAGCCCGATCAAGCTCGCCGATTTCACGACCACGACGACCCACAAGACCCTCCGCGGTCCGCGGGGCGGCATGATCCTCGTCGGCCGCGACAAGGACAACGACCAGGGCATCATGACCCCCAAGGGCGAAAAGCCCAAGCTCTGGTCCGAGGTCGTGGACGGGACCATCTTCCCCGGCATCCAGGGCGGCCCGCTCTGCCATGTCGTCGCCGGAAAGGCCGTCGCCTTCCGCGAGGCCCTTACGCCCGAGTACAAGAGCTACATGAAGCGCGTCGTCGAGAACGCCGCCGCCATGGCCAAACACCTGTCGGCCGGCGGCGCCCGCATCGTCTCCGGCGGCACGGACAACCACCTCATGCTCGTCGACCTCTCGCCCCTCGGCATCACGGGCAAGGAGGCGGAGAAGTGGCTCGACGAGGCGAACATCACCGTCAACAAGAACGGCATTCCCTTCGACACCAAGAGCCCCTTCGTCACGTCGGGCATCCGCGTCGGCACCCCCGCGGTCACCACCCGCGGCATGGGCGTCAAGGAGATGGAGGAAATCGCCGGCTACATCATGGAAGTCCTCAAGTCGAAGGGTGACGGGAAGATCGCCGCCCTTGTCGGCGAAAAGGTCCGCAAGCTCACCTCGCGCTTTCCCCTTCCCTGATTCTGGAAGCTCCCCGAGGCTTGCGCGGGGGGGCGCCCGGGACTTTCGGGTCCCGGCGCCGGTCCCGCGGGGCCGAAGGCGGCCGCTTTCGTCCCGGAACAGGGTCGAAAGCGGCCGGGAAGCCCTCATGCGGCCTATAGCCGGGTGGGCTTTCCTCCGATAGTCTAGCATAGGCTCGCGTTGACACCCCGCGGAGCCCTACTTATACTTAAGCCCGAAGTCGGCCCCGCGAGGTACGGTCAGGAAACAGGATGGAAAGCCCACTCCAGCTCTCGTTCGTCAACTTCAAGAAAGACTCGTACATCATCGTCGAGGGAAAGCAGAACGCTGACCGCTTCTTCATCGTACGATCGGGAAAGGTGCGCGTCTTCAAGGAAGTCGAAGTCGTCGAGGAAGAGGGCGGAAACATCCTCAATCCCGGCGACTTCTTCGGCGTCGTCTCGACGATGTCCAACCACTCCCACATCGAGACCGCCCAGGCGGTCACCGATTGCACGCTCATTTCCGTCCACCGCGACCAGTACGGCCTCCTCATCGAAAAGAACGCGCCGGTCGCCATGAAGATCATCATGGCTTTTTCCAAGCGCATGCGCTACCTCGACGAGGCCCTGACCCGGCTCACCCTCAAGAACACCGCGGAGGCCGATCCTTCGCACCTTTTCCGGGTCGCCGAGTACTATGCCCGCCAGAGCCTCTACAACCAGGCCTACTACGCCTACTACCAGTACCTCAAGTTCTGCCCGAACGGCCAGCACGTCGACGTGGCCCGCGAGCGCGCGAACAAGATCAAGGCCTACGCCAAGGCCGTCTACCTCGACGGCTCCACCGAGGAATTCAACCGCTTCTACCCGAAGGACACGATGGTCTTCTCCGAGGGCATGCCCGGTTCGGAGCTCTACATCATCCAGAAGGGCTCGGTGAAGATCACGAAGATCGTCGACAACAACGAGGTGCTCCTGGCCGTGCTCAAGCCCGGCGACATCTTCGGCGAGATGGCCATCCTGGAGAACAAGCCCCGCGTCGCGAGCGCCGTCGCCTTCGAGGACGCATACCTCCTCGCGGTGAACAAGGCCAACTTCGAGCGCATGGTCCAGACCCAGCCCCAGATCGTGACCCGCCTCACGACCCTGCTTTCCGACCGCCTCTGGTTCATCTACAAGCAGCTCGCCAACACCCTGATCTCCGATCCCCTCGGCCGCATGTACGACGCCCTTCTCATGCAGCTCGAGAAGAACCGCATTCCCCTCAAGCAGGGCGCCTCCTATCCCTTCGATTTCGGCCCCAAGGAGCTCATCGGCATGGTCGGCCTTCCCCAGGGGGAGGGCAACCTCGTCGTCCGCAAGCTTCTCGAAAACAACAAATTCCGCCTCGTCGAGAACAAGTTCACCGTCCTCGACGTCACCGAGATCGAAAAGCAGACCGAGTACTACCGCAAGATGCAGAAAATCGAGCGGGCGCGCAAAGAGGGCGCCTCGGCCGCGCGTTGAGCCCTTCCCCTCCTTTGAACAAGCGATTCTCATCCGATGCCGGGGACGAGCTCCGCTTCCGGGCCCTTGCCGCGGCCTTGGCCTCGGCGGGGCTTTCGTCCTGGGGCTTCGTTTCCGGGCGGCGGTTCCATGCGGCCTGCGGGGGCCTGCCCGCGGCCACCCGCGCCAAGTTCGGCGCCGATGAGGCGCGCGGCGCCGTCGCGGCCTCCTTGGCCTACGGCGAAGGCCCGGCCGAGCCGCCGGACTGGGCCGCCGGCCTCGAAGGGCCCGACCTGGCCTTGGCCCGCTTTGCCCGCGCCGATTGGTACGGGGAGCTGGCCGCCCGGCTCCGGGGCGCCGCTTCCGCGGCGAGGGCCGCCATCCGCGCCGAGGGCCTCGAGCCGGGCCCCGCGCGCGCCTGGCGCTACCTGGCCAATTCAGGCTTGCCCGAAAAGCCCCTCGCCCTCGCGGCCGGCCTCGGCAGCCTCGGGCGGAACGGCCTCGTCCTGCTTGGAGCCGGCGGCCCTCCCGAGGCGCGCCCGGGCCCGGCGGCCGCAAGCCCTCCCTTGGGTCCCGGCGCCGTCCTCGGCCTGCTCCTCCTGCCCTTCGATCCCGCCGACGCGGGCGGCGCCGATGAGCCGCCTCCCCGGGAGGACCTCGTCGCCGGGGGGCGCTGCGGCGCCTGCCGCGCCTGCATCGAGGCCTGCCCGACCGCCGCGATCGGCCCGGAGGGCGCCTTTCGCCGGGAAGCCTGCCTCCAACACTGGACCGCCCGCGAGGGCGAGCCCCCGGCCGCCCTCCTCGCGGTCTGGGAAAACCGCCTCTACGGCTGCGACGCCTGCCTTGAGGCCTGTCCCCGTTTCCGCCTCGAAGCAGGCGCCGCGACCGAGCGGGGCCGCCTCGGCCCCTCCCTCCCCGCCGGCCTTTTCCTCGACCGCGACGACGACGAAGTCCGCCACAAGCTTCGAGGCAGTGCCCTCGGACTCGGCTGGATGAGCCTCGAGGGCTTCCGCCGGAGCGCCCGTCTGGCCCGCGCCCGGAAGGAAGCCGGGCCTGGCGATGCATCGGAGCAAGTTTTTCCGCGGATTTGACGCGCCTCGCGCAAAGGCCTACACTATTGCTAGGAGGAGCCGCAGATGGAAGTCTCGAACGCCAACCAGTACCTCACCTTTACCCTGGACAATGAGCAGTATGCCATCGGCGTCGCCAAGGTCCGCGAGGTCCTCGAGCACACGAAAATCACCAAACTCCCCCGCACCGCCGAATTCATGAAAGGAATCATCAATCTCCGCGGCGCGGGAGTTCCGGTCATCGATCTTCGCCTGAAATTCGGTCTTCCCGAAACCCCGATCACCAAGGACACGAGCATCATCGTCATGGAGGTCGAGAGCCAGGAAGGTACCGTCGTCGTCGGCGCCCTGGCCGACGCCGTCCACGAGGTCGTGGAAATCGACGAAAAGGCGGTCGAGCCCGCCCCGCGCTTCGGAACCAGGCTTGCGGCCGAGTTCATCCGCGGCGTGGGAAAGAAGGACGAACTCTTCATCATCATCCTCGATATCGACCGCATCTTCAACGCCGAGGACATTTCCGCCCTCGCCGCCACTCGCGAGGCCGAGGTCGCGGAGGCCAAGGCGTAACGACAAGCCCTCCCCTCGAGGGCTCCATGCCGCGGTTCCCAACCCCCGGGATTTCTCCTCGATCCCGGGGGTTTGTCTTGTTCGGAACGGTATCGGGCTTTTCCCGCCCCGCATCGACGCCGATATTGAAGAAGCAGGTAGGTGTTGATGCGATCCCTTCTGAAGACTGCCATATTCAGGCGACTCTTTATCTCCTTTGCCGCCCTGAGCTTCCTCTCGCTCGGCGGCTTTGGCGTTGGTGTCCTCTCCAAGACCAAATCCGCCATCGAGTCCCGCCAATTCGAGGTTTCGAGGATCTATACCCACGAGGTTGCCGACCACCTCCGCTCTTGGATCGACGAGCGGCGCCTCGACGTCCAAGTCCTTTCGGCGGCGATCGGTCCCGGCGCGGCCTCGCGCGACGACCTTTCCCGCAGGCTCCAGGCCTTCTTGGCTCTCAGCGAAGACTTCGTGGACGCCTTTTTCCTGGACGGGGAAGGCTACGTCCTTGCCTCCAAGATCGTCGGCTCCGCCAAGCGCACCTATCTCGGCGACCGCGACTATGTTCGCTCCGCGCTCCGCGGCGAGCCCTTCATCAGCGCCTATTTCCTCGGCAGGAACAAGGCGACCCCCATCTTCGCGATCGCCTATCCGACCAAGGGCACGCTCGGCCGGGATGGGGCCGCCGCGGGCATCTTCAGCCTGGCCAGGATCGTGAAAATCGTCGACGAGAACAGCCTCGACAGGATCGGGCGGGCCTTCCTCGTCGACCGCGAGGGTAGGCTGGTCTCCAATCCTTCCTTTATCGAAAGCTATGCCAGGGGCGAAGGCGGGGACACCTTCCGCCTCGAGACGGTCGCCGCAAAGGAACTCAGGAACGGGAGGTCCGGCTCCGCGCGCTATCGCGACGCCGAAGGCCGGGAGGTTTTCGGCTCCTATGAATGGATTCCGGAGATCGGCCTCGGCCTGGTCGTGGAGCTGTCGGCCGCATCGGCCTTGCGGCCGGTCACCGACCTCATTGCCTTTGGCCTGACCCTCATCGTGGCGATCTTCGTCATTCTGCTCTTCTTCGCCTACGGCCTCGCCGCGCGCTTCCTCGCCCCCATCGCCGCCCTTGTCGACGCCGCCGACAAGCTGGAAAGCGGGGCCTTTGTCGGCCCCATCCTCCTCAAGACCGGCACGGAGCTCGACCAGCTCACCGAGTTCTTCAACCGGATGGCGCTCTCCGTTTGCCGCCGCGAACAAAGCCTGCGCGAGGACGCGGCGCGCGACAGCCTGACCGGGCTCTACAATCACGCCCGGCTGGTGGAGTACCTGGAGCTCGAGCTCCGCGGGAAACGGCGGGCCGGGGATTCCATCGCCTTTGTGATGATCGACATCGACCATTTCAAGGAAGTGAACGACCGCTATGGGCATCCGGCGGGCGACGAGGTGCTCGTTTCCCTGTCCCGCATCCTGGAATCCAAGGCCCGTTCGGGAGACCTGGTCGGGCGATACGGCGGCGAGGAGTTCGGCGTCATCCTGGAAGGCGCCTCTCCGGCGATCGCCGCGGCCTTCTGCGAGCGCATCCGCGTTCTCGTCGAATCGCGCTGCTTCGAGACGGTCGGCGGTCCCGTGACCATGACCGTGAGCCTGGGCTGGACCTGCGCCGGGGAGGATAAATCCGCGGCGGAGATGATCGCCGAGGCCGACAAGGCCCTGTACGAGGCGAAACGAAGCGGCCGCAATCGGGTTTGCGGCTATTCCCGCCTTGCCGCCCAACCAGGCGCGGACTATTCCGGCGCCGCGCGGCCGGCAGGGCCGCCCGCCCCGCCGCCCGCCGATCCGGGTGCCGATCCGGCCGCCCCGCGCGCGAAGGAAGGGGAAGCCTAAGGCCATCCCGCTTTCTTTCCTATTATCGGGCATTCTGCTAGAATGAAGCCGTGATCGACCTACAGCCCCTCGTCAACAAGACGGTGCCCTTCAAGTTCAAGGGAGCCGAACTCCGGCTCGACCTCTCGCACGCGCTTTTTTCGTCCTTCGACATCGACGTCGGCACGAGGCTCCTCCTCAAGGCCGTCGGCCGCGACGAGGTCCTCGCCGGCGCGCGCCGCATACTCGATGCCGGGACGGGGGTCGGCGTCATCGCCTTGGCGATGGCCAAGGCCTTCCCCGAGGCCGAGGTCACGGCAAGCGACCGCGATCTCTTGGCCTGCGCCTTCGCGGAGCGCAACCGCGCCCGCAACAAGGCGCCGAACCTCGTTTCCCGACCTGGCCTCCTCGGCTTGGACGCGGTCGAGATCCCCGCTCTTTCCGGTGGCGGCGCGGTCGCCGGTGGCGGTGCGGTCGCCGGTGGCGGCGCGGTCGCCGGTGGCCCGGCCCTCCCTTCCGGCTCGGATGGCCGTTACGACTTCATTCTTTCGAACATTCCGGCCAAGGCCGGCGCTCCGGTCATCGAGGCCTTTCTTCGGGACGCCGTCCGGCGCCTCCTCCCCGGGGGGAGGATCGGCGTCGTCATAGTAAAGCCCCTCGTCGAGGCCTGCCTCGGCTGGATCGAAGCCGCCGGGCTTGAGATCGTAAACACCGAACGCGGTTCGGGGCACATGGCTTGGGTCCTGGCTCCCCGAGCGGCGGCCGCCGCCTCCGCCGCGCCCGAGTCGGCCGGCGTCGGGCCCGGCGCCGCGGCGGCGCCTTCCGGCCCCCTGGCCCTGGCGGGCCAGGACCTCGGCGTCTATGTCCGGCGCCGCGGCCGCTTCAAGTGCGGCGAAGCCTCCTACGAGGCCAACGGCTACTGGGGCCTTCCCGACTTCGACACGGTGGGCTTTGCGCCCCGCGTCGCCGCCGACCTCGCCGAGCGCGTGTTGGCCGGCAGCCTCGTCCGAGACGCCCTTGTCGTCAATCCCGGCCTCGGGCATTTCCCCCTCTGGCTCGCGAAGCGGGCCGCGCCGGAACGGCTCTGCGCCGCCTCCCGCGACCTCCTCCAGCTCGCGGGCACGGGCGCCAACCTGGCCGCGCTGACGGGCCGGAAGCCCAGCTATCGCGCCCTCGACGCCCTGCGGCTCGACGAGGAGGCCCAGGCCTCCTTCGACCTGATCGCCGAATTCCTCGACGCGGTGCCGGAGTACGATTGGATCGGGCCGCTCTGGGGAAGGGCCCTTGGGCTCCTCAAGACCGGCGCGACCTTCGTGCTCGTCGGCACGCCGACGGAGCTCCAGCGGGCGGAAAAACGCCGTCCCGCCGGCCTCCGCCTCCTCGGCGAAAAGCGCCGGAAGGGCTTCGCCGCCGCCGCCTGGCGCCGGGAGTAGCCCGCTTCGCCCATCGCCCGCCGGCCGCGCCGGATCGGGCGCCGGGCAGCCCGGGACGATGGGCGGGCGCCGGATCGGGGCGGGCGCAAAGCCTCCGCCGCGGGGGAACCGGCGCGATAGGCGGCCCCCGCCGGGGGAGGGCGCATAATGCGGAAGCCGCGATGCCGCCCATCGCGGTGGCCGGCTTCCCGCCCCGTGCGGGTCCGGCGCCGCCCGGGCGCCCCGCCCCGAGCCTCCGTGAAGGACCCTGCAACCCCTTTCCCGGTCCTTTCCGCGAAATAATCGCTTCCGGCATTTGCAATACGATTTGTCACCCAGTAAAATAAAGGCATGACCAAGGCAGAGACGAGCATTCTTGATTCCAAGGATCCCGCGGCGTACATCGAATCTTCGCTCAAATCCCGTTTGAGCCCGGCCGCCAAGGCGCGCCTCGCTCGGCTCTGGATGGAGAAAACGGGTTATACGAAAGAAGATATCCTGCGGGCCCGCAACCGCCATCCCTACTGGCGGAAAAAGAAGATGGAGGGCTCTGTCGACCGCACGCGGCGCCGCCTCGCCGCGCACGACTACTCGAGCGGTTCCGAACTCGAGTGGACCAGGGAGCGGGTCGAGGAGTTCCTCTCCATGAACGGCAAGGACCGCGAGGGCCGTTACGAGATGAAGGACTGGCAGCTCGCCGAGCATTTCGGCTCGAGCATCCCCTCCATCCAGTACATGCGCCGCAAGTGCCGGAAGGTCGAGACCCTTCTCGGCACCCGCGCCCCCCGAGGCAAGGTCCTGGATTACCTCATGCGCGCCGAGTCCGTGCTGAAACGCGGCTCGGGAGCGGTCGAAGCCCTGGCCCAGGCCGAGCGCGAACGCGCCAAGGCCGAGGCGAGGGAGGCCAAGCCCAAGGCGGCCAAGAAGCCCGCCAAGCCGGCGCCCAAGGCCAAGACCGCGAAGGCTCCCGCCAAGGCGGCGCCCAAGAAGGCGGCTCCGGCCAAAACGGTCAAGCCCGCGGCCAAAAAGGCCGCTCCCGCGAAAAAAGCCGCTCCCGCCAAGAAGCCCGCGGCCAAGAAGAAGTAGCCGGGCCGCGGCGGTTTCGCGCGCACAGGGGGGGCTGCCCGAAAGGGCAGCCCTTTTTTGTCTAGCCTTGGCCGACGGGACCGTCGCCAAAGGGCCGGGCGCGGGCCAGAACCTCGCGGAGCACGGCGTGGTCGGCGTCGAGGAGGCCCGGATCCTTTTCGACGAGGGCAAAGGCGTCGGCCCGGGCCTTTTCAAGGACGGCCTGGTCGCGGATCGGGTCGGCTATCATGAGGCGCAGGGCCCCCGACTGGGTCGTGCCGGCGAGCTCGCCCGGGCCGCGGATCCTGAGGTCCTCCTCCGCCAGGGCGAAGCCGTCCTGCGTCTCCAACATGGCCTTGAGCCGGGCCTTGGCGTCCTCGGTGAGGCCTTCGGAATAGACGAGGAAGCAGTAGGACTGGGCCTCGCCGCGGCCGACGCGGCCGCGCAGCTGGTGGAGAGCGGCCAGGCCGAAGCGCTCGGCGTGCTCCACGACCATGGCGGCCGCGTTCGGCACGTCCACGCCCACCTCGACGACGCTCGTCGCGACGAGGATCCTGAGCTCGCCGCGGACGAAGGCGGCCATCGTGGCGCGCTTTTCCTCGTCCTTGAGGCGGGAGTGCACGAGGCCGGCCGGATGGTCGGGGTAGACCTCGGTCCTGAGCCGCTCGAACATGGCCTCCGCGTTCTTCAGCTCCAGGCGCTCGGACTCGCCGATGAGCGGATAGACGAAATAGGCCTGCCTGCCCTCGTCGAGGACGCGGCGGACGAAGTCGTAGACCTTGCCGTCGTTGCCCGCCTTGGCGAGGTGGGTGACGATTGGCTTGCGCCCCGCGGGCATGGTCTTGATGGTGGAAAGGGCGAGGTCCCCGTAGACGGTGAGGGCGAGGGTCCGCGGGATGGGCGTCGCCGTCATCATGAGGAGGTCGGGCAGGGGACCCTTGCGGCCCAGGGCCAGGCGCTGGAGGACGCCGAAGCGGTGCTGCTCGTCCACGACGGCCAGGCGGAGGTCGCGATAGGCGACCTCGTCGGAGAAGAGCGCGTGGGTGCCGAGCACGAGGTCGACCTCGCCCTTCCGGAGCGCGGCGAGGAGGGGCGGGCGGGCCGCGTCGTCCACGTTGCCCGAAAGGAAGGCCAGGCGGACGCCGAGGGGTTCGAGGAGGCGGGCCGCGGTCTCCGCGTGCTGGCGGGCCAGGAGTTCGGTGGGGGCCATGACGGCCGCCTGGCCGCCCGATTCGATGGCGTCGAGGCAGGCGAGGAGGGCGACGAGGGTCTTGCCGGAGCCGACGTCGCCCTGGAGGAGTCGGGCCATCGGGTAGGGACCGGCCATGTCGGCCGCTATCTCCCCGGACGAGCGGAGCTGGTCCGGCGTAAGGCCGAAGGGGAGGCGCTCGAGAAGCCGCGCCTTGAGGAGGCCCGGGCTCGGGCGGCGCGGCCGCTCGGATTCGCGCCGCTTGGCGGCGCGGCGCGCGACGGCGAGCTGGAAATAGAAGAGCTCCTCGTAGACGAGGGTTTCCCGCGCGCGCGCGAGCCGTTCGGGGCCGGTCGGGAAGTGGATCTCGCGGAGGGCCTCGCGCTTCGGGGCCAGGCGGCGGTTCTCCATGATCCCGCGGGGCAGTTCGTCCTCGACCCGCGCGCCGTACTCGGCCAGGGCGAGCCGCACGAGTTTCCGCACGTGGCCCTGCTGGAGGCCGTCGGTCAAGGCGTAGACCGGCAGGATGCCCTTGAGGAGGCTCGGATCCTCGGCCGGCGCCTCCTCGGGCGGGAAGGCCGCTTCCGCGGAATCGCCGCCGTCGGTCGGATCGACGGCTTCGACCTCGAAGGAGCTCGCCTGGATTTCGCCGTAGCGAAACTGGAATTTGCCGGTGACGAGGACGCGGGCGCCTACGGGCAGGATCTTCTCCAGGAAGGGCCGGTTGAAGCAGGGCAGGACCGCTTCCCCCGATTCGTCGCGGACGCGGACCTTGAGGGTCCGCATGCGCCCGTAGCCGAACCATTCGTGGCCGACGACGAGGGCCACCGTGTTCACCTTCCCTTCGCGGGCGTGGGCGGCGAAGGGCGTGAAGCGGGAGCGGTCGTCGTAGTCGCGCGGGTAGCGGAGGAGGAGGTCGGCGACCGAGAAGACGCCGAGCCTGGCGAGGCGCCCGGCGGCGGCCTTGCCGGCTCCCTTGAGGAGCGCCACCGACTGATTGAGCT
>JAEUJG010000629.1 GCA_016794765.1 Spirochaetaceae bacterium
GAGGTCCTGGTCCTCAACCTGGAAGAGGGTTTCGGCCCCCGCTACCACGCGGCCGCCGCGGCGCTCCGGGCCGCGGGTCTCGCCGCGGAGGTCTTCCCCGACCGGAAGAAGCTCGCCCAGCAGTTCTCCTACGCGGAGAAGAAGGGCGTGCCCCTGGCCCTCATCCAGGGCGGCGCCGAGGCCGAGCGGGGCGTCATCGTCGTCAAGGATCTCGGGAACCGCGAGAGCCTGGAGGCGAAGACCCTGGAGGAGGCGGTTCGCCTCGCCAAGGAACGGCTCGGCAGGTGAGGCGCGCCGCACGGCCTTCGCGGCGGGCGGCGGGCGGTCGGGCCGCGCCGGGCGCCCCGGCCTTGGTCCTGGCCTTGGCGGCGGCCCTCCTGGTTTCCTGCGGGGGCGATCCGCCCGAGATCCTCGGGCTGGAGTGGCGCCTTGAATACCGCCCCATGGACCAAGGTCCCGCGGGCGGCGCGGCCTACGAAAGCCTGTCCGTCTTCGCCAACGTGAAGGACCCCGACGGACCCGAGGACCTCGAGGCGCTGTGGCTCGTCGCCGACGGCGCCGAGCTGTCCTGGACGATGGACGCTTCCAACTGGACGCGGCGCGAGGAGGCGGGCGAGACCTGGTTCGGTGCGGCCGCCCTCGCGATGCCCGATTTCGGCGCCCTGCCCCGCGGGGAGTACCGCGTCGTCGCGGCCGACCTCGCGGGGCGGCGCGTCGAGCGCCCCTTCGAGCTGCCGCGCGAGGCCGGAGGGGGCGGACCGCCCTACCCCCTTCCCCGCGTCACGTGGAAGGCGGGCAAGGTCGCCGTCGACTCGGCCTGGCCCGAAACCCTCATCCTCGCCTATGACGGCGCCGGCGCCCTTCTCCGCGGAGTCGCGGCCCGCGCCGGCGACAACGAACTGGCCGCCCTCCTCGGGGCGGAGGACGCGGGGAGGGCCGCCACCCTCGCCTCCTACGGCTATGACCCGGCGCGGCGCATCGGAGCGTATTCATGGAAGACGGAAAAACGGTAGCGGGCGATCCCTTCGGGGGCGGCGCTCCCGACAAGAGCATCAAGACCTTCGTCCTCAGGGCGGGTCGCATGACCGACGGCCAGCGCCGCGCCCTCGAGGAACTCGGCCCGAGGCTGTGCCTGCCCTTCGACGCGAAGAAGCTCCTCGACTACGCCGCGGCCTTCGGCAACGACCGGCCCGTCGTCGCGGAGATCGGTTTCGGCATGGGCAGGGCCACCTGGCAGATCGCCCAGGAGCATCCCGAGACGAACTACCTCGGCATGGAGGTCCACACGCCTGGCGTGGGCAAGCTCCTCGCGGAGCTCGGCGAGCGCGGCATCGGCAACGTCCGCATACTCCACCACGACGCCGTCGAGGCCCTGGAGCGCGTGATTCCGCCCTGCTCCCTCGCGGGCTTTCACATCTTCTACCCCGATCCCTGGCCAAAGAAGCGCCACCACAAGCGCCGCCTCCTCAGGCCCGGCATCGTGGAGCTCCTCGTCTCGCGGCTCCGGACCGGCGGCTACCTCTACTTCGTGACCGACATCGAGGAGTACGGCGAATGGACGCTGGAGCTCCTTTCCCGCACGCCGGGCCTCCGCAACCGCTACGAGGGCTTCGCGCCGCGGCAGGAATGGCGGCCGGAAACCAAGTTCGAGTCCAAGGCCGCCGTCGCCGGCCGCGGCGTCTGGGAAGTGCTATTCGAAAAGGTATAGGGAACGTCCGGCGGGGCCGCGAGGCGGGTCGAGCCGGAAGGAACGATGGGAACTTTCCACCGGTACCGGCGATCGCCGGAGCCGGAAGCAGGCCATGGGGGCTCGAGAGATTCTCGAGCCTTTTTTTGTCCGTTTTTGCTTACTTTATGTTCGTTTTATTTTACATATGGTTAAACTTGCGTTACATTGTGGTACGACACTGCATTTCTCCTGACGGCGGCGCGCAATCATGGTGGGCTTCAGCCGCCAAGGCTTCAACATGCGTTCGCATCAAGAACGCCAAAGCAGCGTCACGGAGGCGCCTACATGAAAACCTATCGAAAGACCGCGATGGCGGTCGGGCTGCTCTATGCCGCGGGGACCGTGGCCGGAATCTTGAGTCTTCTGTTCACCAAGGAAATCTTCGCTTCAAGCGATTTCCTGGGACGCATCGCCGCCAATCCCGCGCCGCTGCGGGCAGGGGCCTTCTGCGTGCTGGTCATGGCGCTTTCCCTCGCCGCGATGCCGGTTTTCCTCTACCCGCTCTTCAAGAGGGAGGATCCGGCCCTGGCGATGGGAATGGTGGTGTTCAGGGGGCCGCTGGAAGCCTGCGTCTATATGGCGACGGTACTCAGCTGGCTGCTCTTGGCGGCGTTCGCCGAGCACGGCGCGGCGTTCGGCGCCGAGGCCGCTTCCGCGTCGGCGGCCGTATGGCTCTTGCGGATGACGGTCGACATCGCCGCTCCAATGAACTCGATCGTCTTTTGCGTCGGCGCCGCGTTCGTGTACATCCTGTTTTTCCGCACGCGGCTTCTGCCGCGATGGCTGACCGCGTGGGGAATAGGCGGAACGGCGTTGTACCTGCTGGTCTATCTTGTCAAATTCTTCGACCTGCCCCCGAACCTCGACCCGCTGGTGCTGCCGCTCGCCGTTCAGGAAATGGCGATGGCCCTCCGGCTGATCTTCAAGGGTTTCGACCGACCGGCGCTGGAAGCCCTGCTCGCTCGGGGTAACTAGATCCCCTCGAGGCCTCGAAGCCCCGAGGCCTCGAAGCCCCGAGGCCTCGAAGCCTCGAAGCCTCGGGGAAACGCCTATCGGAATCGCGACGCCCCCGGCTTGAAGTCCGGAGCCAGGTAGCGGCGGAACCCCGAGGATGCGCCTTTGGAGAAGGCCCGACGAAGGGCGGGGCGCCGCTCCAGCCAGCGGAGGAGCGCGTCGAAGGGGCCCACTTGGAGAAGGGTGAAGGCCGCGAAGAGGACCAGGCCGAGGCCGAAGGCCGCCGGACCGAAGGCACCGGCGGGGAGCGCGGGCAAGGACGCGCGGAGGACGGCGCGCGCCGCGGGCAGGGCCGCGAACATGGCGGCGAGATTGGGAAGGAGCACGAGGACGAGCCGCGCCCGGGAAGCCTGGATCGAGCGCGCGGGGCAGACGTTGATGCAGCGGTTGCAGCTCGTACAGGCGAGGTTCCAGGCGGGGAGTCCGTTTCGCATCCTGATGGCCCGCGCGGGGCAGGTCCTCTCGCAAAGGCCGCAGGAGGTACAGCTCGTGTCCGCCACGAAAAAACGCGCCAGGGCCTTGCGGGCGAGCCGCCGGTAGATCCACCCCACAAACCGCCCCAGGCTCAGCGTAAGGGCGTTCCGCCGTACGAAGCTCCCCTGCCCTCCTCCCTGGGCCGGCCCAAGGGCCGCCGCGAGGGAAGCGCCGAAGGCTCGGGCCTCGGCGTCGCCGCTCCCGATCAGCCGGGCCGCCTCCTCGCCGCCGGCGGGATTCGAAACCTGCGTCCAGTTCTCGGGATAGCTCGCCTCGGCCGTGGCGAGGACGCGGGCGCCCTTGCGCCGCAGGAGCGAGGCGGCGACGATCGGCGCGGCGCCGCTCCAGCCGGGGGAGACCTTCCCCTTGACCCAGGTCGCGCCGCAGGCCACGAGGACGGCCGCGTCCGCGCCGTCGAGCCGTCCGGCGGACTTGAGACGCTCCACGACCAGGGAGGGCGGCGAGAAGCCCAGGCTCGGGAAGCCGAGGACGAGGAGCTCCCCGGCGCCGAGTGCCGGGAGCGGCGCGCCGGAACCGAGATCCAGCCACTCTATCGCATAACCTTCCCGCGAGACCGCCTCGGAGGCGGGGCCGAGGGCGCGCAGGGTGTTTCCCGTGCCCGTGTAATAGGCGAAGACCGCTCTCTTCACGTCAAACCTCCCGGACCCCTGCCTCCCGCGGGGGCGAGGGCCTTGGCGATGAAGGCGGCCGCGCCCCGCGCCAGGGCGGCGCGGTCGTAGGTTCCGTCATGGAACCCGTAGTATCGATCAAGCCCCGGCAGGAGCTCGGAATCGCAGATGGCGATGAGAAGGGCGTTGGCGAGCCGCGTCGCGAGTTCGAGGTCGAGCTCCGGCGCCAGCTCCCCTCGCGCGGCGGCGCCGTCGAGCAAGGCGCGCACGACGGAACGGAAGGCGGCGGCGACGGGCGCTACGAGGGAGTCGGCCCAATCGGCGTCGGCGTCGGCGTCGGCGCGGGCGTCCCTGCCCCCATCGCCATCGGGAGCCGCCTCGGCGACTTCGGCCCGGCGCGGCGTCACCGAGTCGCGATAGGCGGCGAGGGCGAAGACCTTGAGGAGGACGGGGCGCGATTCGGCCCAGGCCAAGCCCTCGTACAGGTAGGCTTCGAAGCCGGCCCTGAGGTCGAGCCCCGCCATCTGGACGCGGCAGCAGTCGAGTTCGGCGACCAGGCCCGCGGCCGCGAGGGCGCAGGCCGCCCGCACCATGGCGTCGCGGTCGGCGAAGTATTGGTAGAGGGAACCGACGGGCACGCCCGCGCGGGCGGCCACCGACTTGATCGAGGCCGCCTCGGGACCGCGCTCGGCGAGTTCGGATAGGACGGCCTCCACGACAAGGCTCCGTTTGCCCGCGTCGAGCCGGAGGAAGGTGCGGGAAACGATGCCGGCGCCTTCCAGGCGCGAGAGGAGCTCGGCTGTTTCCCTTTGGGCAAAGGGCGCTTCGTCGTCACCGACACATGAACTCATGGTTCATATAATATGAACCATGAGTTCACAAGTCAAGCCCTTGGCGCGGGGCCTGTCACTGCGGTCGCCATCACCCGTCGCGGCGAGGCGCGGCAAGGCAGGGCGGGCTCACTCGCCGAAAAGGAGACCCCGGAAGTAGCTCGTATCGATGTCGGTATTCGGCGTCCCCTTCTTGTAGCGCCAGAAGCGGAATCGGGCCGTCACCGCGCTCTTGTCGTCATATATCCCCTTGATGGCCGATAGGGGGAAACGCGCCTCGATGCAGTCCGCACCCACGGCATAATCGCCGACAGGCGTCATGGCGAAGGCTTTTTGGGACCAGATCTGGGCGATCCGACCGCTCTCCTCCCGCGCGACCTCGAGATCAAAACCGGTCTGGGCGCCGCCGATCGAGAGGTCATACTTGTCGCCGACGGCGAAAGCCGGCTTGCCGTTGCCGAGGTCGATACGCCAGTACAGGTAGGTGTCGTCGCGGCAGACATAGGCGGCCGTGAGGTCGCTGCCGGAAGCCTTCTTTTCGCCGGAGTCCCCGGCGGGATCGGTGAAGGCCGCCGCGACGCCGGCCCAGTCGTCGGTCTTGCCGTCGATCTTGATCGTCTTGCGCGGCAGGCGATAGTCCTTGCGGCCCATGCCGGGCGTCGCGGTGAAGCGTTGTCCGGGCTTGAGGTTCAACTCGAGCGTCCAGGGCTCGAAGTCCTCCGCCTCGACGCGGATCTTGACGAGCCCGGCGGGGTATTCACCGTCGAAGAAGGGAGAACCCGTCGGGGTCTTCTCCGAAGCGGCGACGCCGTTGATCGTGAGGATGGAGCCGATCGGGCAGAAGACAACCTTGAGCCGCGAGGGGGCGGGTACGAGCTCGCGGCGGAGGGTCAGGCGTTCGCCGCTCTTGGCGTCCACGCGGAAATCCTCCTCGCCGAGATAGTAGAGACCGTCGTCCGATTGAAATTCGGATATCGCGAGCCGGTGGCTGCCCGCGCCGAGCTCCTCGAAGAGGGCGGGCGAAGTCCGGGCTTCTCCGCCGTCAAGGGAGACGGCAGCGCCCGGCGGGAGGGTTTCGACGAGGAGGGAGGCCGGCAGGACGCGGAGCGCGGCGAGGGTCGCACGGGCGCCGGTCTTGACGCCCGCCTTGACCTCGACGGCGAGCTCGGCGCTCTCGTGGCCGGCGAGTTCGAAGCGTACGGCGTGCTTTCCGGCCTTGAGCCCCTCGACAAGGAGGGGACTCGCGCCCTGGACCTGGCCGTCGATCGAGACCGTCGCGCCCGGGGGGTCGCTCGCGGCCTCCACGGCGCCGGGAAGGAAATCCTCGAGCTTGCCGCCCGCCTTCAAGGTTTCCTTCCGGCCGTAGACCACGGCGAGATTGAAGGCGATATCGGGTCTGGCGGCCGCGGCGCTCTCGGCCTTGACGAGGGCTTCGTACTGCTTGGTTTGAAGTCCCTTCCGGCCATAAAGGGCGGCGAGGGCGAAGTGGACGGCGGGCGGAGCGCTCGGCGCGGAGGCGGCGGCTTCCAGGCGCTGGATGGCGTCGCCGAGGCCGCCGGAGGAAGCGAGGGAGGCGGCCCAGAGCTCAACCCTGGCGGCCGAGGCTTCGTCCGCCACGGCGGCGCCGGCGAGCAGCTCGGCTTCGAAGGCGGCGCGGGCGGCGGGGGCCGCGAAGGGCGGCGGCTCCACGCGGGGCGCGGCGGGCCCGGAGCTTGGGGCGAGGGCGGCCGCGGGGGCCGCCGTCGCGAACGGGAGGGACGCGGCAGGAGCCTCGCCGGAGGCGGCCACCGGCGCGTCGCCCGGGTTCGAGCCGGAGGCACCGGCCGGGCCGGGCTGGCGCGAGCAGGCAAGGACCAGAGCCAAACAAGCGAAGAGAAGACTACCCCGAATTATTTTCATACGGTGCCTTTCCATCTGGAGGATACGTTTTTTATGGCCGGGCCGACCGACAGTTCTCTTCGTGCCAGGACTCGCCGAGGAAGGGCCGGGAAAGGCCGCGGCAGGCGTCGGCGAGGGAGATGTCGCCCTTCGCGGCCTCGACGACCTCGAGATAGGCGATGCGGTCGAGGAGGTCGCGCTCGCGTTCCGCGCGCTCGGCGAGGATGCCGCCGTGGCCGGGGATGAAGCGCAAATGGCTCCGCGCGAGAAGTCCGCGCAGGGCGGCGATGTGCTTGGCGATCGGCCTGGCCTGGACGGAAGGCAGGATGGGCCGTCCGTCGTTCGAGAGGAGGAGATTGTCGCCGACGTGCATCCAGGAGCCGTCGATGAGGACGGCGAGGGAGTCTTCGCTGTGGCCGCTCTGGCTTTCGATCTCGAGGACGCGGGCTCCGAGGCGCAAGGTCAGCCGGTCCGCAACCGCGATGTCCGGCTTCAGGCTGTCGAGGGCGGCGACCTCGAACCAAACCTCCGTCGTGACGCGATAGGCGGCGCTGCCGACAAGGGCGGCCGCGGGGAAGCGGCGCGAGCCGAGCACGTGGTCGGGATGGAAGTGGGTCGCGATCACGCTCGTCACCTCGAGGCCGCGCTCGGCGAGCCAGGCGGCGATTTCCTCGGCGTTGGCCTCGTAGCCCGCGTCCACGAGAATGACCTCCCGCCCTTCGACGACGGCGAGGGCGTTGAGCCCCTCGAAGCCGCCCGGCTCGGGCTCGAATTGAAACAGGACGAGTCCGCGGTCGATGTCGAGGGCGCGCATCAGTCCTCCCCTTCCGGGTATTCCCAGCCGGCCCAGCCGAAGAAGCCCAGGCGCTCCGCCTCGAGACGGGAGAAGGGGGAGGAAGCCCCCGACGCGGCGGCGACGCGCAACTCCGGATAGCCGCCCTGGGCGAGCGCCCGGTCCGCGAGGAAGGACAGGAGGGCCGTCGAATAGGCGGCCAACGTGGCCCCCGGCAGGGCCAGGTGGGCGAGCGGCCAACGAGGATCGTCGGCGGCCGGGGCGGCGTCGGCGTCGGCCTCGGCCTCTGCCTCGGCGGCCGGGCCGGCGCTGGCTGCCGCGACGAGACGGCCGGCCGTGAAGAGGCCCGCGACGAGTTCGGCGGAGGGATCGAGCCGCGAGGCCTCGAACTCCTCCTCGGAAAAGGCGGCGGCGAAACCGTCGAAGAGGCCTTCGTCGGCCTCGTCAAGGATGCGGAGTTCCGTTCCCGGGAGGGGATCGGCCGGCTTGAAGCGACGTCGGTCGACGTAGAGGAGGCTGTCCGATTCGTGGCGATCCGAGATGGAGGAGGCGCGCCAGGCCCTGAAGGCTTCAAGACTCGGCGCGGTGCACGCGAGGGAAGCCTCGAAGGCGGCGTGAACCGAGGGATTGAGGGCGGCGACGCTTGTCCCCGAGTCGAGGACAAGGAGGTCGTAGAGGCGCTCGATCGCGGCGCGACGACGCCGGAGGTGAAAGCCCGGCGCCAGGGGCAATTCGCCCTCGAGGCGGAGGGCGTGCCCCCAACCGGCGGCGACGGCCGCGGCGTCGAAGGAGGAGGGGGACATCGGAACTCCCTTCGCCGCGGCCCAGCGGAACCTCGGCACCGCAATCATAGCGTCCAGCGGCCCCCTGTCAAGGGAAGCCGATGGGCCTTGTCC
>JAEUJG010000141.1 GCA_016794765.1 Spirochaetaceae bacterium
GTGCTTCTTTTCCCTGAGCGCCGGGAGCCCCATGGAGCGGATCTGCGCGCCGTGGAAGGAGTCGTGGGTCGTGAGCCAGACCAGGACCTGCTTCCAGGGAGCCTTCCAGGAGGGCATTTCCGATTCCAGGACGGCTTCGTCCATGCCGCGCAGGGCCCGCATGCTTGCCTCGTGGAGCTCGACGAGGAGGGCCTTGTCCCGGGCCCAGGAAGCCTCGCCCTGGTCGGCGGGGGCGGGGAACCAAACGCCCTCCGGGTAGGGCCAATCGGGGACGGCCAGGCCCAGGTCCTTGGCCACGATGCGCTTGCACATGGCGCAGTGGAGCGCTATCTCCCAGGCGCTGTAGCCCTCCCAGGTATTCCCGTCCGCGGCCTCCTTCGCCGTCAGCTTCTCCAGGGTGGGAAGGAAGGAAAGGCCGTTCCAGGACTTGCCGCGGAACTCTGCGTCGATGAGCTCGAGGATGGGATCGAACAGCTTGGTCATGGTCGTCTCCTTTAGTCTACGAGGCTTGTCCAGCCGCGGGTATCGGGCAGGCGGCCCGTTTGGATGCCGTCGAGCTCGTCGTGAAGGTTCCGCGTCACCGCGCCGACCTGCCCGCCGCCGAAGGCGTGGACGCGCCCCCCGTGGCTCACGCCGCCGATGGGGGAAACGATGGCCGCCGTGCCCGTGCAGAAGGCCTCGTCGGCGGGGCCTTCGGCGGCCCACTCGCCGAGGCCGAGCACTCGCTCCAGGCTCAAGGCGCCCCGTTCGACCTCCATTCCGAACCTTTCCCGGGCCAGCCGCTCCACGGAGTCGCGCGTGATGCCGGGGAGGATGGAGGGGGAGTCGGCGACGAGGAGGCGCTTGCCCTTGACGGCGCAGAAATTGGCGCTGCCCACTTCCTCGACGCGCTTGCCCGACTGGTCCAGGTAGAGGAGGTCGGCGAAGCCCGCGGCCTTGGCCGCGGCGACGGGCTGGAAGCAGGGCGCGTAGTTGCCGGCCGCCTTCACGTTGCCGGTGCCGCGTTCGGCGGCCCGCTGGTGATCCTCGCTCGCCAGCACGGTGATGGGCGCGAGCCCCTTGAAATAGAGGCCCACGGGATTCGCGTACACCATGAAGAGGGTCTCGGGCGAGGGGCCAAGGCCGATGGTGCGGCCCGTGCCGAGGAGGAGGGGCCGCAGGTAGAGCGAGCCCTTGCCGGCCGGCGGCACCCAGTCGAGGTTGGCCCGGACGCAGTCCAGCACGACGCGGACAAACAACTCCTCGCCGGGAACGGCGAGCATGAAGCGGGCGGCGCCCGCCGCCATGCGGCGCGCGTTGTCGCGCGGGCGGAAGAGGCGCACGCGGCCGTCGACGCCGCGCCGGGCCTTGAGGCCCTCGAACAGCCCCTGCCCGTAGTTCAAGGCCGTCGCGTGGGGCGGCAGGATCAGGGAGCCCGAAGGTACCGTCTCGGGCTCGTCCCAGACGCCGTCCGCGCCGCAGACGCTTCCCGTCATCGCCGTCGTCACGACTGGGGCAAAGCCCAAGGCATCCCAGTCGAGGCTGGCCGGATCAACGCTTCCGGCGCCGCGCGCCACCATCGCCGGGAATCGGGCCATCGCGCCCGGGACCGTGCTCGTGCTCGTGCTCATAGTGGACTCCTGTCTCTGGGCTGCCTCGGAGGCTCGTCCTTCGCCATGCGCTTCGAGGCGCCCATCGTATGTTGCGATGGATGGTAGCATGGGCTTCGGCGGAAGGGAACGAAAGGTCGGCGAAATTCCGGCCTCGGCCCGCTCCGCGATCCCGCCGCCCGTGGTATCATCCTTTCCCGCCCGGCCAGGCCAAGGACAGCGCGCCCGAGCGGGTGATGGAGCGACCATGATCCGCGAGACACTGGACGAGCTAGTCCGATCCCTCTCCCTCGATCCCCAGGTCCGGGCGGTGGGACTTTCCAGCGATCCCCTCCCGCTCCGCCGGGAGGACGGGGACCTCGATCTCTTCGTCTACTGCGACGAGGTGCCCGACGCGAAGGACCGCGCCCTCCGCTATCCCGCCGCGCTCCGGGAGGATCCGGCCTTCAGGAGCCGGGTCTTCGTCTCCGGGTTCTGGGGCGACGCGGACTACGCCGAGATGGGCGGCATCGAAACCTGGATCATGTATTTCCGCGCGCGCGACGCGCTTCTTGACTTCAACGCCATCGCGGAGGGAAGTCGTCCCTCCCGTGTCGACGGCTGTTTTTACCCCACGGGCCGCCTCGCCATGTTCAAGAACATGCGCGTCCTGTACGACGCCGATTCCTTCCTCCTCGGCCTCCAGACCAGGCTCGCTGCCTATCCGCCCCTCCTCAAGGAGGCGGCGATCCGCGACAGTCTGGACGAACTTGAGGACGAGGAGGATCTCCTCCGCGCCAGCGGCCGGGGCGACGTCGTCTTCTTCCACGCGGCGGTCGACGCGGCCGTCGACGCCTTCCTCCGCCTCCTCTACGCGGCGAACGACACGCTCTTCCCGAGCAGGAAGCGGGTGGAGGAGAGGATCGCGGCCTTTCCCCTGAAACCCCGCGACTGCCATGCGCGGATCCTTGCGGTCTTCCGGCTCGGCTGCGACGCGGCGACCCTGGCCGCCGCTTTCGCGGAGTTCCGGTCTCTCAAGGAAGAGCTCCTGGCCCTGATCGGGAAGGGGAAGGCCGCCCTCGACTAAGCCCGCGTCGCCATCGTCCACTGCCGGGAGACGTGGCGCCGGTCGAAGCCTATGGCCGCGTAGAAATCCTGCCCGCTCCCCACGTAGGCCCTGCGGGCGCCGAGGGCGAAGAGGCGGTTCAGCCCCTCGCGGATGACCGCGCGGCCGAGGCCCTTCCTGCGGTGCCCGGGCACCGTGCAGACGGGCTCGAAGACGCCGAAATGGTTTCGCGCATCGTGCCAGACGATGCAGGAGGAGGCGTAGGAGCCGTCCGGGGCCTCCACGAAGAGGTCGAGTTCGGGGAGGTAGTCGGGCGCGGCCTGCGTCAGGCGGTACTCCTCCGGCGTGGACCACTCGGCGGGGTCGGCGTGGTTGAAACCCCGGCCCAGGGCCTCGCGGCGGAGGTCCAGGCTGCTGCCCGGTTCCGCCATCGAGCGGATGCGGAAACCGCTTTCAAGCGCGGGAGGCTCCGCGCCTTCGATCGCGATCTCGGAGAAGCGGCCCGATTCCGCGGGCCTTGAGTAACCGCGCGCGCGCAGGGCGCCGCAAAGCGTCTCGTCGTGGTCATAGGCCTCCACCCGCAGGATCCCGTCGGCCGGATCGGCCAGGCTCCGCTCGGCCTCGGCCAGAATCCCGTCGAGCAGGGGGTCGGCCTCGGGCAGGCGCTGGATCCAAGCCTCGCCGTTGGGCTTCGGCCTTTCGGTGTTGAGGACCGCGAGGATGCGGCCCTCGCCGTCCTCCCAGATCCGCACGGAATCCTCGAAGTGTCGGCGGTTCGCCTCCCGGTCGCCCTTCCACATCGAAGGGTGGTAGCGTCCCCAGTTCCAGCGCTCAATGCCCCAGTTGACGGGCCGGCCGAAGGCGTAGAAGGCGGTCTGGAGGAAATCCCGGACGCGGAGGAAATCCGCCGGGGCTTCGTAGCTTCTCATCGTCGCTCGCATGACGGCCTTCCTTGAGCTCAAGGTGGGCGGGGTGGGCGCGCTGGTTCTTCCGCGTCCCAAGCCTGGCCAGGATGAGTTTCGCGGCGGTTCCAGGCCGGGTCAAGCCGCTGGCCGTGGAATGTTCCGCTATAGGAAAAAATTCCGTGGCGGAATCACCTCCGGGGCTGTATCCTCGTGCCGAGGAGCGACGATGGACTTCGAGCTGGTCGAGTTTTCCGCTTGTCACGTGGAGGCCGCCGTCGGGCTTTTCCAGGAGAACTACCGCGCGGAGCGCCGGTTCGCGCCGATCCTGCCGGAACGGGCCGCCGTCGATGGAAAGTGGATCGCGGAGCGATTGGTCCGTTGCCTGGGGAAGCCGGGCGCGGCCGCCCTTGCCGACGGGAAGCTGGTCGGTTTCCTGCTCACCAACGCCTACTTCGAGTTCAAGGGGCACCGCGCGGCCCATGTCCCCGAATTCGCCCACGCCGCCGCCGGTGACGATCCCGAGCGGCTCCATCGGGCGCTCTACTCGCGCGTCGCCAAGACTTGGATGGACGAAGGCGCATGCCTCCACCTTCTCGGTTTTCTCTACCATGACTCCCCGGCCAGGACGGCATCCTACGAGCTCGGCTACGGTTCCCTGATCAACGAGCGGATCCGCGGCCTCGAACCGATCCCGGGCGCGGACGCCCGCGGCGTCGAGGCCTGCGCCGATCCCGAGCGGCTCGTCGATCTGGAGCTCGAGCACCGGGACTTTTACCGGGAGTCGCCGATCTTCATCGCCCGGGACCGGCCTGACCGCGCCGACGCCATCAGGGATTTGTCCGAATCGATGGCCGAGGGCGATCGCCATTTCGTTTTCGAGGAGGACGGCGAGGCGGTTGGCTGTCTTTCCGTCGGCGCATCAACGGAGCGCGGCGAAGGTTTTCTCCTCAGGGGAACCAACAGCGCCCAGGTCAAGGGCGTCTACGTCCGGCCCGCTTGGAGGAAGCGGGCGGTGGGAGCCTCCCTTCTCCAGGCGGCCCTGTACTGGACCCGGGCGAGCGGCTTCGAGCGGCTCTTCGTGGAGCACGAAACCGCCAACAATCCCGGGGCGGCCTTCTGGGCCAGGCATTTCGAGCCCTTTGTCGCCTACGCGATGCGCTACGCGGACCCTGCCGCGGGGAAATGAAGGTCCGAGGGATGGCG
The DNA here is from genome assembly GCA_016794765.1 of Spirochaetaceae bacterium. Lineage (GTDB taxonomy): Bacteria > Spirochaetota > Spirochaetia > Treponematales > Rectinemataceae > JAEUJG01. Next base: position 4,743 of record JAEUJG010000141.1, read on the forward strand.
TGCCGCGCCGATTCCCTTGACAGTGGGCGCTCCCGAACTAGAATGGGGTTCCGATGAACGCCTCCGCAAACGCCAGCCTGCAGGCCCCGCTCTTCGCGGCCGTCCTCTGTCTCGGCAGCGGCGCTTTTTTCCTGGCGCTCGCCGTGGCGCTTCGCTCGGGCCGTAGGGAGCTCAAGGCCTTCCTCCTTCTCTTCTCCTCCCTCGCCCTCCTCGTGGCCTCCAATTTCGCGCTCTTCAGTTTGGCAGCGGCCCGCGATCCCGGCGGCCGGGCCGCGATGCGCGTCCTCATGGCGGCGAACAAATTCCTCTCGGCCCTGTCCTTCCTTTCCATCGCCCTCGTCGCCCAAAGCCTCCTCGACGTGCCCTGGAAGGCCGCGGGCGGCGCCCTCGCCTCGGCGGCCGCGGCCATGGCGGCCCTCGCCTCGGTCATGGGAACCTTCCGCGTGGACCCGTTGGCGCCCGTCGGCCTTTTTCTCGCGCTCTATGGGCTCGTCCTCCTCCTCCGTTTCAGGCGGCGCATCGCCGGCGCGGCCGCGAAGGCCGTCCTCCGACGTTTTTTCGTCCTGACCGCCATCTTCATGCCGGGTTTCGCCTACGATCTCTTCTCCGGTTCCGGCGTCGCCGGTATCCCCAGCCTGCCTCTCCTCCTTCCCATTTTCGCGTATTATTTCGCGGCCCTTTCCCTGGGCGTGATCCGCGAGGCGCTCAGGGCCCTGCTCCGTTCGGAGGCCTCGATCGACGCCGCGGCGCGGTCCGGAGCGGCGGCGAGAAGCGAAGGTCGCGAGCTCGCCCTCGATTCGCTCGCCGAGAAAACCGCCCTGAGCCCCCGCGAAAAAGAAATTGCCCGCCTCGTCGCGAAGGGGCTCGGCAACAAGCAGATCGCGGCGGCCCTCGGCATTTCCGACCGCACCGTGGGCAACCACATCTACGCGATGTTCCGCAAGATCGGCATCTCTTCCCGCTTCGAACTCCTCGGCATTTTACAGGGCTGACTTTTCCCGCCCCTTCCCGCGCGAGGGGCCCCCTGGGTAAGGATACTCAGGGGGAAAAGGTAGGAATGCCCAATGACGGGGGGATTCCCGGGGGGCTAGATTCACCCTGCGCCGCGGAAGCCCTGGGTCCATGACCCACAAGCACGGCATCCCGGCGCGGGAGCGCGACATGCTTGCGAGAAACAAGGTCTTTACGATGGGAGCCGCCTGCTCGGCCCTCCTCTCCGCGACACTCTGCGCGGTAGGCGCCGCCGCCCAAGCGCCGTCGGCGGCCTTCTCGGTCCCCTCCGGGGCGCTCCGGGCCGAGGCCGTGGCGCGGAGCCTCAGGGCCGCCGAGCGGCTCCGGAAGTCCTGCAAGGTCGAAGGGCTGTCCCTCGCGGTCGTCGACTCCACGGGACCCGTCTGGACGGCCGGCGCCGGTTCGGCCGAACCGGGCAAGGCCTTCGGGCCCGGGACCCTGTCCTTCCCCGGCTCCGTTTCCAAGCTCTTCACGGCCAGCGCCGTCATGTTGCTGGTGGAACGCGGCCTTGTCGACCTCGACGCGCCGCTCTCCCGCTACCTGCCGGAATTCACCGTCCGCGCCGAGGGCTGGAGCCCGGAGTCGATCACCGTGCGGAGCCTCCTCACGCACTCCTCGGGCCTGCCCTCCGACCTCTTCCGGGGCATGGTGAAGGAGGAGTCTCCCTCCGGGGCCTATCCTCCGGCGCCGACCGCGGCGGAACTGCCCGCCCTCCTCGCGGAGGAGTACGCGGCCCGTCCGCCCTTCACCGCCTTCGCCTACTCCAATCTCGGTTACTCCCTCCTCGGCACCCTCGTGGAGCGGGTTTCCGGCGCATCCCTGCGCGATTTCATGGAGAGCGAAATTTTCGGGCCCCTCGGCATGGCCTCCTCCGTCTTCGACTTCGGCCCCGAGGAGCTTGGCCCGGCCTCGCCCGGCT